>JAGRJB010000202.1 GCA_020442965.1 Pseudomonadales bacterium | reverse complement strand
AGCTGCTGATCGGCGATCGCCAGAAAGTCCGGTAGTGCCTCGAGCACCACGACGTCGGCACCCAGACGCCGCCAGACGCTACCCAGTTCGAGTCCGATCACACCCGCGCCGATGACGGCGAGTCGCTTGGGTACCGCATCGAACTCGAGCGCACCCCACGAATCGACGATCTGCTTACCATCGAAAGGCACCGCCTTGAGCGCGGTGGGAACCGATCCCGACGCCAACACGACGTGCTTGGCGGAAAGTTCCCGACGACTGCCGTCGTGCGCCACGAATTCGACGCGGCGCCCAGGTAACAACTTACCGTGGCCTTGCAACGGCGTTACGCCTGCGCCCTTCAAAAGGGCCGTGATACCGCCCGTCATCGTCTTGACGATGCCGCTCTTGCGCTTTTGCATGGCGGCAACATCCATCTCGAGCTTGCCGGTCTTGATGCCGTGAATCGCGAACTCGGATTGGGCGCGGTGCAGAAGCTCGCTCGACTCGAGCAGCGCCTTGGAGGGAATGCAGCCGGCATTCAGGCAAGTGCCGCCGAATGCGAGCGTGCCATCATGATTCTTCCATTCGTCGATGCAGGCAACCTTGAGTTTGTTCTGCCCGGCGCGAATCGCGGCGGGATAGCCCGCCGGACCGCCACCGATCACGATGACGTCGTATTGTTCGGCCATTACTCGCTCCGTTGCTATGTTGGTCAGACGCCGAGCAGCATGCGGCCGGGGTCTTCGAGGCTGTCTTTGATCGCCACCAGGAACTGCACGGCTTCGCGTCCGTCGATGATGCGATGATCGTAGGTCATCGCGAGGTACATCATCGGTCTCACGACAATCTGACCGTCCACGACCATCGGTCGCTCCTGAATCTTGTGCATGCCGAGAATGGCGCTCTGCGGCGCGTTGACGATCGGCGTCGAGAGCATCGAGCCGAACACGCCACCATTGGTGATCGAGAACGTGCCGCCCGTTAACTCCTCGATGGAGATTTTGCCATCGCGCGCGCGACTCGCGTAAGTGCCTATTTCCTTCTCGAGCTCCGCGACGCTCTTCAGATCGGCATCGCGCACAACCGGCACCATGAGCCCACGATCGGTCGAGACCGCAACACCAATATCATAGTACTCGTGATAGACGATATCGCTGCCGTCGATCGAGGCGTTGACCAGCGGAAACTTTTTCAGCGCTTCGATCGACGCCTTGATGAAGAACGACATGAAACCGAGCTTGACGCCATAGGTCCGTTCGAACTGGTCCTTGTAGCGCGAGCGCAGCGCCATCACCGCCTGCAGGTCCACCTCGTTGAAAGTCGTTAGCAGGGCCTGAGTCGACTGCGCTTCGACCAGCCGCTCCGCAATGCGCTGGCGTAGACGGGTCATCGGCACGCGCTGCTCGGAGCGCTCACCCTTGGCAGCAGCTGGCGCCTTCGCGGTGGCCGCGGGCGGCGATGACTTGCCGTCGAGAAAGCCCATCACATCGCCTTTCGTGATGCGGCCGTCTTTGCCGGACGCCGGAATATCTGATGCATCGAGCTGGTTTTCTTCGACCAGGCGGCGTGCCGAGGGGCTGAGCTTACCCGCGTCCTCGACCGGAGCCTTGGCCGCTGCGGCGGCTGCTGGCCCGCCGGACTTGCTGGCCGCTTTGGCGGACGCCTTGCCTACCGGTTCACCGGCACTCCCTGGCTCAATCACCGCTAACAGCTGGCCGCTCGTGACGGTCGTCCCGGCTTCTACCTTCAGCTCTTTGACTACCCCGTTGTTAGGCGCCGGCACCTCGAGCACCACCTTGTCGGTCTCGAGGTCCGCGAGGTTCTCATCGCGCGCAACGCTATCGCCGGGCTGCTTGTGCCAGGTTACCAGTAAGGCGTCAGCCACCGACTCGGGGAGCTGCGGCACTCGAATCTCGATCGTCATGAGCGTTCCTTGAACAACATTGGTTGATTAGCGCGACTTGCCAGCGACCGCTGCCGGAGCCGGGCTCACGGCAGCGAGACGCTCGGTGTCGCGGTGCGCATCGCGCGACACGTTTGCCTCGAGGGCGGCGACGATCAATTCCTGCTGCTCGACCGCGTGGATCTTGGCAAGTCCGGTGGCGGGCGCCGCCGACGGCGCGCGGCCTGCATACAAAACGTCGCGCTCGCCTCGGAACGGCTCGTTGAGCCGATGGCGGATCTGGTACCACGAGCCTTGATTCTGCGGCTCCTCCTGACACCAGACAATGTCTTTGGCGTAGCTGTACTTTTGCAGCAGCGACGCATACTCCGCCGCGGGAAACGGATAGAGCTGCTCGATCCGAACTAGAGCCACGGCGTCGAGCTTGCGCTGCCGGCGTTCCTTCAGCAGGTCGAAGTAGACTTTGCCGGAGGAAAGCACGACTCGCTTGATACCCGAGGGAGGCAGGTCATCCACCTCATCGATGATCGTCGCAAACTTGCCGCGCGACAGATCTTCGAGCGACGAGACTGACAGGTCGTGTCGCAACAGGCTCTTCGGTGTCATCACGATGAGCGGCTTGCGCAAGCTGCGCAACATCTGCCGCCGCAGCATGTGAAACATTTGTGCGGGCGTCGACGGGACGCACACTTGCATGTTGTTCTCGGCGCAAAGCTGCAAGAAACGCTCGAGGCGCGCAGACGAGTGCTCCGGGCCCTGGCCTTCGTAACCGTGCGGCAACAACAACACCAGGCCACACAGACGGCCCCACTTCGCCTCACCCGAGCTGATGAATTGATCGATGATCACCTGCGCACCATTGGCGAAATCGCCGAATTGCGCCTCCCAGATAACGAGCGCCGTCGGATCGGTGGTGGAGTAGCCGTACTCGAAGCCCATCACGGCCTCTTCCGACAACACCGAATCGGTCACCTGAAACGTGGGCTGGCGCTCGCCAATGTGCTGCAACGGTATGTACTCGTCGCCGGTTCGTTGTTCGTGCAGCACCGCATGTCGATGAAAAAACGTCCCGCGGCCCGAATCCTGGCCCGTGAGGCGGATCGAGTAGCCTTCCTCGAGCACCGAGGCGTATGCAAGCGTCTCGGCACAACCCCAGTCGAGCGGCAGTTCGCCCGCCAGCATCTTGACCCGATTCGCCACGACCTGCGCAACCCGTGGATGCAGCTTGAAATCCTGCGGCACGCTAACAATCCGTTCGCCCAAAGCTTTGAGTCGCGGCAGCTCGACACCGCTCTCGATGTGCTCGCTCCAGTCGCTGCCCGTGTAGCGGCTCCAATCGACCGTGTACTTGTTACCGATCAGTCCGAGCGATGCGCGCGCCTGCGGTCGACCCTCGTCGAGCCCGTCGCGATACTGGTCGATATACGACTCCGCCTCATCTTCTGTCACGACCGAGGAGCCAACCAGCCTGTCGGCATACAACTTGCGTGCCGTGGCATGCTTGCGAATAACGTCGTACATCACGGGCTGCGTCGCGGCTGGCTCGTCGGCTTCATTGTGCCCATGACGCCGGTAGCAAAACAGATCGATCACCACGTCTTTGTGGAATTTTTGCCGATAACGGAGTGCGAGCCGCGCGACGAACAAAACCGCCGCCGGGTCATCGGCATTGACGTGAAAAATCGGCGCTTCGAGCATCTTGGCGACGTCGGAGCAATACATCGTGGAGCGCGCGTCTTGCGGATCGGACATCGTGAAGCCGACCTGGTTATTGACGACGATGTGCACGGTGCCACCAGTGTAAAAGGCACGCGTCTGCGATAGCTGCAACGTCTCGGTAACAACACCCTGGCCGGCAAACGCAGCGTCACCGTGTATGAGCACTGGCAGAACACGCTCGCCAGTGAGATCACCGCGACGCTCCTGGCGCGCGCGCACCGAGCCCTCGACCACGGGATTGACGACCTCGAGATGCGAGGGATTGAACGCGAGCGCCACGTGCACGTTGCCGCCGGGCGTGCGCAGATCGGACGAGAACCCTTTGTGATACTTGACGTCGCCCGAGCCCTGCAGGTGCGCGCTGTCGTAATTACCTTCGAACTCCGAGAACAGCACCGACGGCGACTTGCCCAACACGTTCACCAGCACATTGAGTCGCCCGCGATGCGCCATACCGATCACGCATTCTTCGATGCCGCTGCCGCCGCCGCGCTGAATCAATTCGTTCACGAGCGGAATCAGCGCATCGCCGCCTTCCAGCGAAAACCGCTTCTGACCCACGTACTTGGTGTGCAGGTAGCGCTCGAGGCCATCGGCAGCTGTTAGCTGCCACAGCAGGTTCTTTTGCTCATCCGATGACAGTTGATGGGTGAGACGGCCGGACTGGTATTGATCCTGGAGCCACAGGCGTTCCTCGGTATGCGATACATGAGCAAACTCCGCGCCTATCGATTCGCAATAGATGAATTCGAGCTGCGCGATGATGTCGCGCAATTTCATGCGTGGCGGTATTGTGCTGGAGCGAGCGCCCGTGAAGAACTCTGCATTCAGATCGGAAGGTGACAGCCCGAAATAATCGAGTTCCAAGACGCGCGGACGTTCGCGCTCCAGGAGGCCGAGCGGATCGAGCTTCGCGATCAGATGTCCACGGTTGGCGTAGATCTGGATCAGGCGTGAGACGGCGCCCTGCTTCGCACTCTCATTCGATGGAGCGACAACCGCGCTGCCATTCTGCGCGCCGCTGACGTGCGTGCGGCGGGCACGCTCGGCTATTCCCGCGATGATCTCGGAGTGAACATGCTCACGCGTGTCGTGATCGCGCAGCTGCGCGAAGTACTTGCGCCAGTGCGGATCGACGCTACCGGGATCACGCAGGTACTGCTCGTACAGTGCTTCGACATAGGGCGCATTGCCTGCAAAAAGTGGCGTGGAGACGACTTGCTCGCTGAAGCTTGCGCCCATGGGCAGATAAATCCTCGTGGCTACCGCGGAATTCCAAGGAAAATTCCAGCGGCGTCAATGTACTAGAACGCTTAGGGATACAGAAACGTTATGGTAGCTTAGCGGCCGACGGCTGGGAAAGCTGAGCGTCGATGTGAAGTGCCTGCTGCGACGCGGATGCGCCGATATCTCCTGATATTCGCTCAACCAGCGCCAGTTCGTACCCCACGAGCACGAGATAGACGGCTAAAACCGCATACAGGACGTATCCGACTGGCATGCGTCCGAAGGCCCGTAATCGCGCCAACAGGGTCAAGGTCACCACACCGCCCGCGGTCAGACCCAGTTTCCAGGAGGCGAACGCCCCCCCGCTCCCCACGACCAGCGGACGCATGATCGGGTTGATCTCCTCGCCACCGAGATGGATCAAGGTCAAGGTCAAGAACGCGTCCGCGCAGGACAACAACAGAATAATGATCGATACGGCCAGCCACTGCGGATGATGCCAGTCGACCGAGGTGATGCTGCGATCTGCCTCGCGGCGCGGTCCCAGGCGACGGCGCTTGAAACTACCAACCCACAACGCACGCGCCGTCGCTTGGCGGCGATCCTCGTGAGTCGCGCGCCGCTCGGGCGGCGTGCCGCAACGGTTGAGCGACAAACGATTGATCGGCAAGTCGGCCGTCGCCTCGAGCTGATTCGGGTCTGTGCTGGCAGCGGCGGGGTTCACAGCGCAAAATTCTAACCGTGCTGATACGGCGGGATCGGTCTATCTGTTTGACGGACGTCACATTGCTGTGACGATCGGGTACGCGTAGCGCGCGCGCAAATCGGCGCGCTTTGGTCGCAACGACCGTGGTAGCAGCAGCCGTGGCAGCAACTGCCGATAGTTGGACGCAGTGCACATCGACCCGCGTGGCATTTCGGACTACAGTGACTGCAATGACGGCCGATTCTTTGCCCACGCCACTCGTCATCGCCGCGGTTGCATTCGGCGTGCTGGGACTGATCTTGCTGCTGAGTGGCGTGGCAGCCCTGTTTCGCGCCAGACCACTGCAGGCTGGATCGAGAACGCTACTCGGCATGGTGTTTCTGGCCGTGGGCAGCGCCGCGGCTTTGGCCTTGATTGGCATCCAAGGCTATCGCGCGCTGACGCGCGAGGCGCTGGTGGCCCACATCCAGGTTACGCCCACCAGCAGGCAACACTTTACCGCCGTGGTCCACTACCCTGACAGCCGTCAGACGCGCTACCAGTTAGCCGGCGACGAAATCTATATCGATGCGCGCGTACTGAAATGGAAGCCAGTCGCAAATCTGCTGGGCCTGCACACCGCATACGAACTCGATCGAATTGCAGGGCGCTATCGCGACATCGAACAGGAGCGTTCAGCGGAGCGAACCGTCTATAGTCTCGGCGCGCAGCGACCCATCGATCTGTTCGACTTGCGACAACGCTACGCGT
>JAGRJB010000201.1 GCA_020442965.1 Pseudomonadales bacterium | reverse complement strand
CTCGGCACGCCGGCGCCCACCTGGCAAGCGCAATTCCGGATGGCGCAGCTCTTGAACCAGCGCGGTGAGAGATCGCTCGCCATTCTGTTTGGCAAGCAGTCTCTCCTGCAGATCGAGCAGCTGCGGACCTGGTTTCGTGGCGAGGAAAGCCGTCTGGAACAGAGCTTCCTGTTAGACAAGGTGGCTACCTATCGCACCGTGTCGGATTGGCTGATGCAAGCGGGCCGCATTGACGAGGCTTTGCAGGTCCTCGATCTGCTCAAGGCCGAGGAGCTGTACGATTTCGCACTACGCGACGCGAATGATGGGACCGGCGCGAGCAATGTACTGCTCACTCCGGCCGAACATGACTTGTGGTCAACCTATACCAACGTGCTGCGAGCTGATGCAACGGTTGGCAGCGAGCTTGACCGCTTCGCACGGCTCGCGGAATCCGACCGACTGACGCCGGCGGAGCGCCGCAACTATGGTCAGCTGTTGATTGGCCAGGCGGACGCCCAATCGGGGCGCGCACTGCGAATACGCGAGTTCGTCCGCGATCAATCGCAGGCTTACCCGCGGACTGCGACAGCCAGACTGGTGAGCGCAGAACGGCTGTCGCGCGATTTGCGACGCTATGGCCCGGACGCCGCTCTGGGTGTGTACCTACTAACGAAATCGCAACTGAAGATTATCATCGCGACCAGCCAAGGCCAGTCGGTACACGAATCGACGATCGACCTGGCAGCGCTGCGGCAAGACATCGGGCTCTATCTGGATGCGATCGCTGCTCGGCGGGATGTTTCCGTCATGTCGCGTCGACTGTATGACGAGTTCGTACGCCCGCTCGATGTGGCGGCCCGTCGAGCCGGCGCCAAATTGCTCGTGCTCTGGCCGGACGACGCATTGCGCTATCTGCCCTTTGCAGCGCTCAGCGACGGCGAACACTATCTGGTGGAAAAGTATGCGCTGGAACTGTACAGCGTCGACCGACAACGCAACACCGAGTCGAGTGTGCGGTCGCCCCCAACAGTGCGCGGCCTGGGACTGACGCGGGCAATTGCCGGCTACCAGGCGCTGCCGGCCGTGGCCGATGAACTTTGCTCGGTGATCCGTGGCCCGATCGCGGGGCTATCGGCACGCAGCGCCGCGTGCGCGACAACTGCCACGGGCAACGGCGCACTCGCCGGAGAAGGGTACGCCGACGCCGCCTTCACGGAACAGCGCCTGGTCGATCTGCTGAGCTCGCCGGCACACTTCTCCGTGCTGCACATCGGGACGCATTTCAGCCTGCGTCCCGGCAATGCAATGCGGTCGTACCTGGTATTGGGGGACGGCAGTCACTTGACGCTCGATCATATCAACGCGCTCGACTTTACCGGCATCGGCCTCGCCACGCTGTCGGGCTGTCAAACCGGTATGGGCGGCGCGGTACTCGACGATGGCCGGGAAGTCGAGGGGCTCAACGCGATCGTGCTACGCAAAGGTGCGCAGCGCGTGATCGCCAGCCTCTGGCGTGTCGAAGACGAAAGCACCGCGCTACTGATGCGCAGTATGTATACGGACTTCGCCAGCAAGGCTGATGATGTCGCTGTCGCGCTTCAGGCCGCGCAGCGCTCGTTACTCGACGGCAGCGCGGCTCCATCGCATGACTATTCGCACCCCTACTACTGGGCCGGGTTCATCGTGTCGGGCAGTCGGCGTTGAATTGCCCGATCAGACAAACCACGTGTGCGTCGCTCCGCCGAACAGATCTGCCACGGCGTCACTGACACCCGGTATGAACTGATATACGGCCCAGCTGAATACGCCGACCAGCGCGAGCCACAAGAGCGCGTCGAGCGCGCTCGGCCAGCCGAACTGGCTGCCGCCATTGGCGTAGCGGCGGGAGGCGCGCCGCACGATACCTATCGGTGCCGCAACGACGAGATACGCCACGACCAGCAGTGCGAGAGCGAGCCACAGCGGCACCCAGGTCCCAGGAATCCAGCCGATCACAGAGCTGCTACTTGTTAGTAACAGGAGCAGCGCGACAAAGAGGACGAGGAGGGCGGCCGACAGGGTGGACAAGACTGGCAAACTGATGCCAGCCAGGACCTGCGCACCATAGCTTACCTGGCCGCGCGGCCTTTTTACTGCGCGCTCGTGCCGGACTCGCCGATGGTGCCAGGCGTTGGCTGCGGCGACGCTGTATTCGTCATACTTTTTTTTTGCGCGGTTGATGACATCCTGTGCATTGAACGGCGCACCGTGCGCCAGTGCCACATCTTCTGGCGTTTGCGCGCGTGGCATCACGAACAGCATGACGAGCCACGCGAAGAACCAGACACCGGTCAGGAAGGTGAGCAGTACAAACAGCAGTCGCACCCAGACCACGTCCACGTTGAAGTACGCCGCAAAGCCGGCGCACACGCCGCCCAGCATGCCTTTGTCTGGCAACCGGAACAGTCGTCGGATCGGGGCGGGTGGCGTCTGCTGTGCGCTTGAGGCTGCAGCGGCCGAATCGGCGCTCTCACCGCCATCGCGAGCGACGGGATCGGGAGCACTTTCCACGGGGCCCATCTCTTTCAGAATCTGAGCCATCTCATGGGCAGACACCACGTTCTTGTGCTGACCGAGGAACGTGTCGCACTTGTCACCGATGGCTTGCTCGAGATCCGTCAGGATCTCGGCGCAATCGGGGTTATGCGACAGGTTCGCACGTGCGGCTTCCAGGTAGGCGTGCAGCGCCTCGAAGCCGACTTCGTCGACCTGATAGGCATTGCCGTTGAGATTGGCTGTAACAACTTTGAGCATGCTTAGCTCCCCAGTTCAGTTATCGTGGTATTGATCTGTTGCCAGTAGTCCTGCAACTCCTGCAGGGTCCGCTGACCTGTCACCGTCAACTTGTAGTACTTGCGCGGCGGACCGGATTCCGATTCTTGCCACTCGTAGTCGACCAGCTTCTCGCGACGCATCCGGCTCAAGAGCGGGTAGAGCGTGCCTTCCTGCGTGGCGAAGTCCGTGTCCGCCAGTCGCTGCAGCATTTCCGCCACATACAGTTTCTCGCCGGCTACTACATTAAGGAGTACGAACTCCAGCAGGCCTTTGCGGATGGGCAGAAATTTTTCCCGTATGCTCATACTCAGTCTTGAAAAGCTACCTTGTAGTGTAAAGGTAGCAGCTTTCTACAAGGTATGCAAGCACAGTGCGCAGAATTAGTCGCGCATCGCAGCGGCTACGCGTAGCTAGGGGATTTTCGGGCTAACCGGCTCGTTGCCCGAAATCTGCCGCGGCGTTGGCAGTGGCAACAGTCGCTGCAACTCGTCCACGGTCTCGTACACGCTGATAGCCAGTGGCTTGACGCGCCAGATGCCTTGCTCGTGCGTCACCTCCGCCCAGGCGATCTCGGCGTTCTTGAGGCAGACCCAGCGCGTCAGTCCGTCGGAAGCGCGCGTCTGATCGGTGAAATTGCGGGTGCGCACGCGCTGCCATTCGCCAAAATTGCTACCGTTGATCCGCGAGCGCACGCCCTCCGCATGCAGGAATACCATGCCGGCCCAGTCGATCTGCCTGGCATGATCCTCATCGGTCAACTTGCGCGGATGCAGGTAGGTGTAGAACGGACCGCGGTATTGCCGCACGCCACTGGCTGCAGCAGCAGTCTCGTGATTCGCCACGATCAGAACGTCTCGGTCACGAACAAAGTATTTTTCGGTCAGCTGCATCCGAAATTGTATGGCGGCCTCGGTGTCCAACGGGTCCGTAGTCAGCTCAGAATTGCAGCTCGACACCTCGAAGGAGCGCACGCGCCGTAGCTGATCAGGCTCCGCACCACACGCGCCCAGCAGCGCTGCCAGCAAGAGCGTCGCAATCGACGTAAGTACCTTAGGTTGGGTCATTTGGTAGTCTCAACACAAGCGCGCATCGCGCTGACTCGGTATCAAAAAGGAGCGGCTCTGCGCCTTGGTCGACGCAAAAACGATGTCGCCGTCACCATCTATAATGAGCACGGATTCGTCATCAGACTCAGTCTGTCGGGTAGCGATTTGATGTTCGACGACGTCCCTCATACTAAGGGAGCTGTCGCGTTGCCCGACGACCGGCTGTCGCACGGTGTAGTGTGCGAGTACGACTGCACGCTGCCCATCTGGATCGATACGAATGTCGAGCTTGCCACGCTGTAACGTGGCCTTGCGGTAAGTACGGGCATCTAACAGGCTATCCAGACACAAGCTCTGCCGGGTGACGGTCTGGATCTCCGCGGAGACGCGTTCGCCGGCAGCCTCCCGTTCTGCTGCGACGGCCTCGGCTGCTGCGAGGTCAGCGACGATCTTGTCGCGAGTGAGATCGAAATTGCTCGCAGTGAGCAAGAAATCCTTGCCGCGCTTGACGCACAGCGCGGCCGCATTGCCGTCCAGGAAATCCTGGTCGGCCGCATCGATAAATTTGCTGACGCTCCGCTCGGTGAGCTGTTGTGAGCAGGCGGATAAGGCGACGCAAAGCATCGCAAGGACCAGTGCGTGATCGGATTTTGGTGTAGTGCTCTGCAACATAGTGCCCTTCATTGATAGTCCGTCAAAAAGTGCCAGCCTCGCGTGAGAATTTCGAGCAGTGCCGTCCCGGCGCCGAGCGCTGCCATGGCGGTCCCCGCAACATACGGCAGGCCGATTGTGATTTTGGCTCGCCGCCCGTCGGCATTCTCGAACAAGCGCCACAACGGTATGAACAATGTCACCGCCGCCACCAACGCCAGCAATGCCTGTGTACGCGGCCAAGGTAGTGGTATCGCGGCTAACAGTGCGACCAAACCGGCGACGGCGAGGCCAAGATCGAAGCGGCGCCAGGGGTTATGGCCCAGCTCGTCGACGATATAGGTCGTCCAGCGGCGCGCGAAGCGACGCACGACAAGCAGCAGCAGCAAGCCGCACAGAAATTTCGCCACTGGATGTACGCGCAGCTCACGCAAGGTGTCGGCGGTAGTCGACCGCATGCGCGCCAGAATCGTTAGTTCAGGCGATTGAGGTGTTGAGAAGGGCGCACTGGCACTCACTGCGGGGCGCGACGGTTTGCTGCTCACCGGCAAATAGAGTTCGCCGGGAGCGTCGATGGCGGTGACCGTGGAGCAATCGGCGCGCAGCCGCTGCACGCCATCACCACTTCGGTCGCCGCTGCCGCTGCGCCCAGCAAAGAGCACGCTGCCGTCCGGAAGCTGGATTGCCGTGGTGCGAATGGGCTCCAAAAAAAGGTCGTCCGCTGCACTCCAGACTTTCTGGGTGAGGTCGCCCGCAAAGACCGTCGGCACAGCATTGCCGAGGTACGCGTCATAATCGCGCCGCGAGTCGGAGTTCCAGGCCAGCACGCAATTGGCTCGTGTCTGCACGAGAGCGTTCAATTCTGTATCGATTGGTGCCGCCTGTAAGCTGATGCCCTGCAACAGATGCGTGCCGGGATCCCAACTAACGATTCGGCCGCCCTGCATCAAACTGAGGAAGGCGCCGCCCTCACCACGAGCCACTGGCCGGCGCAGTGTGTTGACGAACAGCGCGTCGGACGCATCTTCCCACTGACGTGCACTGGCGTTCCAGACATCGACGATATCGTTCAGATAAGTTGTCCCTTGCTCGCCGGCCGGCGGCAAGCTCTCGTCTTGCGGAGCACGCAGAGCAGCTGAAGTCCAACCGGAACGTGCCTCCCAGAGCATGGCGCGCTGCTTGCCGGAGACGAGCAGTGCCTGATTCTCGCCATGACGGCGCAGCAGGACGCTGCGGGAGCTCTCGCCAGGATCGAGACTGAACTGCTCGCAGTCCCGCCAGCGATGGTCGGCGTCACGCAGATAGCATTGCAAGGTGCGTTGGTCGCGATCTGTGAACCCGACTAACATGACGCGGCCATCGGCGAGGAGGGTGCTTTGCGGTGCGAAAAGCGGCGCGGGCAGATACGTGTCGTGGCGCCATTGGTTGTGTGCGGCATCATATAACTGCACCACACCATTGCCGCCGCCGGCCACTAACACCTGTCCCGCTGGTAACAGCGTCATGGACGGGTATTCCCGCGGGACATAGCCAGCCAGCCGCGGCTCCCAGCGAGCCATCTGGCGATTGAGCACGCTCACAGCCAATACCGAGGATGAACCACCGTCAACGGATGCGCCGCGGAACGCGAGCGGGTTGTGCATAGCGTCGAATCCGATCGACTGCAACGATGACCAAGGTCCGTCATGCGCGATGCGTACCCAGTCCGGCGTGCGCGAGCTCCATACCCAGCTATCGCGGCCCGCGATCACTAACAAGATATCGCCGTCCGAAAGTGCCGCGAACTCCACCGATTCGTTGTCCCGCAAGGCCGTGGGCGCAGGCAGGGTCGTCCAGCCGCGCTCGTCTCGCCAGACTTGTATCTCGCCGGCAGCGTCGTCGCCGCCGGTCGACGGCTGCCACGCGATCAGCCGGTCGTCGCTCAGGACGCGAAACCTGAGACCAGGCAACGGCACTGGTGCGTCGTCGACGCGGTGCCACGTTGCGGTCCCCGGGCTCCACTGTTCGAGTCGTCTGCTGCCACCTGCCGCAGCTCGATCGACAACGCCCCCGGCGTACAGGACGCGGCCGTCGTGCAGCCGCATCGCGACGCCGGCCGGGGTCGGACGCACGATCTCGCGCACAGCGCTCACGGCGTCGGTCACCGGGTCCCAGATCCGGTAGCGACCAATGACATCACCATAGAAACTCGTGCTGTCGATTCCCCCGACCCAGACGTGGCCATCGGCGAGCAGGGCGAGATCGGCAAAGCTGTTGGCAGCGAAGGTGAGCGCCGCGGACTCCGACCATCGACCGGTCTTGGGATCCCACACTTCCGCCGGGTAGGTAGGCGTATTCCGTGAATCCGGCCGATCACGATCCCTGCTTGTGTCATCGACCGCGCCAACCGCCAAGACTCGCCGATCCGCAAGACGCAGCGCACGGACGCTGTTGCGCGGCCAATGCATAGACCGCGCGGCAAACCAGCGATCGTCGGCAGGATCGTAGAGGCTCGCTTCGGCGGACGACACGCCGCGTCGCGCGCCGCCAATCAACAGGAATCGACCATCGTCAAGGCTGACGATCGTGCCGTTGGCAGGCAGGTCCTGTCGTTGCCGCTCGGGCCGATCCGGTATCCATGCCAGAATAGTATTCTGTGCGGTCGAGTCGTAAGTGAACAGCAGTACACGGCCAATCGGTAGCACGATGGCCTGGTGCGAACGCAATGGCCGAAACGAGCGGCCTGCCGGCTGCCACGCACCCGCCGTGGTGCGCACCTCAAGTTCGAGCGCGGGTATTTCGCGGTCCCCGACTCCGCCCGTGATCAGTACCTGGCCGTTCGGCAACTGACTGGCAACATGCTGATAGCGGGCTTGATCCAGATTCCCCGCCGCGTGCCAACGGGTTGCATCCCGGTTCAACAGCTCTGTCGATCGCAGAGCGTGACCTTCGATGTCGCGACCACCGACGATCAAGACAGAACCATCTCCCAAGACCGTTGCCGTGTGATCACTACGCGCGGTCAGCAACGCCGGACCCTGTTGCCAGCGTCCGCTCGCGGGGTCGTAGATCTCGACCGCAGCCAGAGCACGGCCGTCGCTGCCGGTCCCGCCGGCAATCAAGACGCGGCCGTCGGCGAGCAAGCTCGCAGTATGATTGGCCCGCGCCACACTGAGCGGTGCGGTGCGGCGTGAGGACTTGTCGCTGAGCAGTTCGACGGAAGCCAGCATCGGGACCGTGGGTTTGCCGCGATCGATGCTGACCGACCCACCCACGACTAACAATTCGTCCGACGGCAAAACGGTGGCCGTATGTCCAATGCGCGGCTCGAGCAGACTCGGTCCCGCCAGCCACAGATTCCGGCCGCTCTGCCAGGTGAGATTCGATGACAAGGCCGTTTGCAGTCCATAGGCACGGCTGTCGGCCGCGGCGCCGCCGAGCAACACGACATCGCCATTCCCTAACAGGCTTGCAGTGTGTTGGTAGCGTTGCTGGTTGCCGGCTGGCTGCGGCACCGGTTGCCAGCGGCGCTCGGCCGGGCTCCAGATTGTCGCGGTGTCGCCGCTATAGACGAGGATGCGGCCATCTGGCACCAGCGTGACGCTGGCCGCGTTGAGGCCATAGGGTACCGGCCGCACAATTCGCAAGTCAGCCGCCGGCGCATCCGCGCCGCCCGCGAGCAACAGTTGGCAGAGAATTGCCAAAGGCACAACAATGACGCCGCTCCGGCGGCGCGCACACGATTTGGTCATGGATAAGGCTGCGCGTAGGAAAGCGGTATGCTACAGACTCCGGCAGCAGCGAAACCGTCGACTGCATCACCCTACCGACAATCGCGACTGGTAGGAAGGCACGTCTCCAGAGGTGTTAGATAGGCTGTGCAAAATGTCGCCTGACGGCGATCTTAGGATAGCGAGTACTCGCCACCGCGTTCCAGCGCCCTGCGGTAGGCGGGTCGGGCATGAATCTGCTGCAGGAACTGCGACAATTTGGGGTAGCGTGCATCGAGTCCGCCGCGGCCGCGCGCAACTTCCAGCGGAAAGCTCATCTGGAT
>JAGRJB010000200.1 GCA_020442965.1 Pseudomonadales bacterium | reverse complement strand
ACATGCCTTACATGCACAGCGAATCACGCCTGGTGCATGAACAGGCGCTGGTCCTGTTTGACGGCTTGCCCAACCTCGATTTCGAAATCAAGCACAAAGCCATCATCGATCGATTCGGCCGCTATCCGCATCGCAACGCGATTCTGGGTCGCAGGTCGACTGCCGAAGAACTCGAATGGATGGCCTCGAACCCGGGCTTCTGAGTTCAGCTACTCAAGATGGCGGGCACCTTGGCGTCCACCCAAGACTGCGTGCCACTGCCTAGCCACGAATCCGCGCCACGCCCATGCGGCTGATCAGAGCGTGTTCCGCCAGCCTACTCAGGGATGTGCTCGCTGTGGCTTGCAGTCGGTTGCCTGGCCGCTGCGGCGCTGACGCGCCAGATGACATTGCCCACATCGTCCGCGACTAACAAGGCGCCTCGTCGATCGAGCGCCACGCCGACGGGGCGACCGTATGCTTCGCCTTTGTCATTGATGAATCCGCTGAGAATGTCGATAGGCTCGCCCGCCGGGCGACCGTTCGAAAATGGAATGAAGATCACTCGATAGCCGCTCAGTGGTCGGCGATTCCACGAGCCGTGCTGGCCGACGAACATGCCGTCGTGCAACGACGGCAGCGATGCACCGGCCGGTGCGAATGCGAGGCCCAGCGAAGCCGTGTGCGGGCCCAATGCGTAGTCGGGAACGAGGGCTGTTGCGACGAGCGCAGGATCTTGTGGCTTGACCCGACCGTCCACGTGGCTGCCGAAGTAGCAGTATGGCCAGCCGTAGAAGCCGCCATCGCGCACGGACGTGAGATAGTCAGGCACCAGATCGCTGCCGAGTTCGTCGCGCTCATTGACGACCGTCCAAAGCGCACCAGTCGTTGGTTCCCATGCAAGCCCGTTCGGGTTGCGTAAGCCATGTGCATAAATTCGATGGCTGCCCGTGGCCGGATCAATTTCCCAAATAGCCGCACGGCCGTCTTCGGCCGCGAGCCCGTTCTCGCCGACGTTGCTGTTAGATCCGACCGTAACGTACAGGCGATGTGCGTCTGGCGATGCGATGACGTTCTTGGTCCAATGATGGTTTATTTCGCCGGCCGGCAGATCGACAATCTTCTCGCCCGGCGGTGCAGTCTGCGTGGCACCCCCTGCATAAGGGAAGCGCAGCAGTGCATCCGTGTCGGCTACATACAACCAGCCCCCGACTAACACCATGCCGAAGGGTGAATGCAGGTCACCCACGAACAAGTAACGGAATTCGGCGACGCCGTCCCCATCGGCGTCACGCAGCAAGGTAATCTGATCGGCGCTGGCCGGTCGAGCACCGGCGCGCTTCATCACCCGTCGCATGAACCAGCCGCGCAGCCCGGTAGCGTCATCGGGCCGCTTTGGTGCGTTGGTCTCGGCGACCAGGACGTCGCCGTTCGGCAGTACATACAACCAGCGCGGATGGTTCAGGTTGGTCGCAAAGGCGTTTACTTGTGCTCCCGACAGGGCTCGGGGGGTAACACCGGCTGGCCAGCCCACCGCAGGTGCGATATTGACGGTCGGGATCAGCGATCGTGTTGGCGGCGGCAACTGCGGATCAGGGCCGGTACCGGCCGCGATCGACAATTGCGCCGTCTCGCCACAACCTGTCAGGCATGCGCTCGCAGCGATTGCTGCTATCGCCAGGGGTATGGCCAACAACCGGTGCACGCCGGTGTCAGATTCGACGAGGTACACGCAGCTTCTCATGGTCGCCGAGCGCGTCATCATCGCCAGTGATGGCGGCTTTGGTCAGAGCATACAATTGCGTCAGCCGGCCGTCCGGCCCATCCCAATATTCCGCCTGATGTACCTGCACCTTGAGTGCCGCTAGATCGGGATCATCTACGCCGGCGGGAAACCAGGTCTTGGCGAGCGGCGTCCAGAGTTCTGAGATGACTTCACGATCGCGAATGATCTGGGTCTTTCCCGACACCGAGATGAAGTGGCTCTGACCGTCGCTGTAACTCACACTGGCGAGGCCGCTCTCATCGAGCTCGTTGATCTTGGCGGACGAGATGGAGGTCAGGAACCACAGGGCCGGTTCGGCGTCCATTTTGAGCGTCGCGAGCGGGCGACTGCGCAAGGTACCTTGGTCCGCTACAGTGGTTAGCATGCCGATGCCGATCTTGGCGACCAGCTCGCCGAGTCGCGTGAGTTCGTCGGTGCGCTGCGATTCCAGTTTCATAGCGAGAGTTCCTTCTAAAGTCTCGTCTTCCCAATATGTGACATCGACGTCGTCGAGGGTAGCTCGCGGATCGCCGGGTTTGGGTCGGCGCTGTCCTACATTTTTGTCAGGTTCCGGCACTCCGGCGTAAGCTTCGCGCAAATATGATCAAGAAGCATGTCAAATCTGCCGTGCGCCAGGAGAGGGTTCTGCTGCGGCTCTTTGCAACGCCGGGGCGCGATACATTCGTCGCGTTCTGCCGTAGCGTGCCTCTGACCGGCTACGCGATGGTCTCGTCGTGACGTTCAGCGACGTCACGGCGCTCGAGGAGAGCAAGCGCACTCTACAGGCACTGATTGAAACCGTTCCCGTGATGATCGCCTACATCGACACGAATCGAACGTTCCGGTTCGTGAATTCGCAGTTCGCAGAAGCACTGGGTCTACCACGCGATTCGATTATCGGAATGCCCGTGGCAGAGTTGCTCGATCCGGATGGCGATCGAGCAGTTCTGCAGCATATGGAACAAGCGTTCGCGGGCAACGTCGCACGCCATGACTTTGAGATTGAAGCGCCGACGCGGCGCCAAACGGCCTACAAATCAGCAACCTATGTGCCGGACAGCAACGGCGCGTCTGCTGAAGTGCGTGGTTGTTATGCGGTCATCATCGATCTGACGGAGCGACGACATTCGGAGCGCGAACTCGAGCGTCGCGAGGCGCATTTGCGGCGTGTGATCGATCATGCCATGGCCTTCATAGGTGTACTCGACACAGACGGCACGTTGCTGGAGGCGAATCAGACCGCGCTATCGGCAGGCGGCCTCGAAAGATCGGATGTCATTGGTCGGCGTTTCTGGGACTGTTATTGGTGGAACTACGACGCCGCGGTCGCCAACGCACTGCGCGAGGCTGTGGCGCGTGCGGCGAGCGGCGATATCGTGCGCTATGACGTGCCGGTGCGGCTTGCCGATGAGGCGATCGTCACGATCGACTTCATGCTGGTGCCGGTGCGCGATGAGGCGGGTGCCGTCACGCACCTCATCCCCTCTGGTGTCGATATCTCGAAGCGCATTGCCACCGAGCAAGCGCTCGCCGACAGTACGGGCAGGCTCAAGCTCGCCATGCGCGCTGCGAGGATGGGATCCTTCGACTGGAATACGAGGACCGATGAATCGGTTTGGGATGACGGCATGCAGGCGATCACCGGTCTGACCGACGGAGTCGCAGGCGGCGCGCGTTTCTTCGAGCTAATCCATCCTGATGACGTCGAGCCAACCCGGCGTGCGGTGAGCGAGGCGCTCGCTACGCGGGGCGAATACGAAGCACAGTTTCGCATCCGTCGGCCGGATGGCCAAATTCGGTGGATCGCGGCACGCGGGCAGGTGTTAGTCTCGAGGCTCGATGGAGCGGAGCATCTGCATGGACTCAATTGGGATATCACCGAAGAACGGGTGACTTCCGAGCGCCTGCATGACGCCGAGGATCGCATGCGGATGGCGGCGAAATCGGCTGGCTTCGGCACGTACTACTACGATCTGGAGCAGCGCACCGTCGAGTGGTCCGGCACGCTCAAGGAAATGATCGGCTGCAACGAAGCCGAGGACCTTGAGCTGCAACCAGGACAGGTGCCGCGGTTTGTCCACCCGGACGATCGCGACAGGGTGGCGAATAGTTTCGCGGAGATTCTCGCCGACACTGAACACGATACGCATTCGTTGGTGTACCGCATCGTTCGCCCCGATGCGGAGGTGCGCTGGTTGCACCTGCAGGGGCGCACTTTTTTTTCACCCGGCACGGGCGCAGGCCGACGCCCCCAGAAGATCGTTGGGACGGCGATCGACATCACCACACAAAAGCAGTTTGAGCAAACGCTCGAGGACGCGCGCAACAGGGCAGAGCAAGCCAATCAAACCAAAAGCGCCTTCATCGCGAACTTGAGTCACGAGATTCGCACGCCGATGACGGCTGTTCTGGGATATACCCAACTACTCACTGCCAAAGAAACTGACCCTGAGAAGCTCGACCATCTGCATACGATCAAACGCAACGGCAGGCATTTGCTGGACATCATCAATGACATTCTGGATCTGTCGAAGATCGAGGCGGGCAGGTTCGACGCACAGATTTCGACATTCGATCTGCACGAACTGGTGGCAGAGGTTCGCTCCATGATGGCCATGCGTGCCCGTGGCAAGAAACTCCGGTTCGACCTGCGCTACGAAGGGGTTGTGCCACAGGAGATTCGTTCGGACCGCAAGCGTCTCAAACAAATACTGACCAACTTGTTGGGCAATGCCATCAAATTTACGCAGCAAGGTAGTGTGGAGCTCGTCACGCGACTGCAGGAGGGGCGGCCGGCCTTGCTGCGTTTTGATGTCATCGACACAGGGATCGGCATCAGTGCGCAGCATCAGTCGCAGTTGTTTCAACCCTTCGTTCAAGGCGATGCGTCAGTCGCACGGCGCTTCGGCGGAACGGGCCTCGGGCTCGATATCAGCAGACGCCTGGCTCGCACACTGGGCGGCGATATCTCGCTGCAGAGTGAGGAAAACCGGGGCAGTACCTTTACCTTCGTCGTCCCGATAGGCGACATCGATTCCGCGGTGATGGTTGAGCCACAACTGGAATCCACGGGGGAGTTCGAGCGGCTACCATCGCCAAAGCGTTCACTCAAGTGTCGGGCGCTGGTGGTCGACGATCACGACGATGTACGCGCTCTGGCGCAGCGCTTCCTGATAGCGGCAGGCGCGCAAGTTGAGTTGGCCGCCGGCGGAAGCGAGGCGCTGCAACGAATCGGCTTGACGCTGGGGGGACATGCCGGGGACATCGATGTCGTTTTACTCGATATGCACATGCCCGACCTGGACGGGCGTAGTACAGCGCGTCAGCTGCGCGAGATGGGATTTCGACGACCGATCATCGCACTAACGGCCGAGGCGATGCACGGCGACATGCGGCGATGTATCGAGAGTGGCTGCGACGCTTATCTCAGCAAGCCCATCGACAGCGAGGCATTGATCGCGCTAATGGCGGAGTACCTCGCCATCACCGATCCGAGCGAGCTCGAACGCCGTCGCGCAAGCGCTCTGCAGACCTGAGTTCACTCGCGCGCCTGGCTCGCGCTCAGCATGTCGTCGCTGGAGGCCCGCTCTTCCTGAACCATCTGGTCAATGTGATGGTCCGCCCGCAGCGCGTTGGGATCGAGGTCGGCGGCGGCTCGCGACGCTTTGCGCTTCGGTCGCTCGTCGGTCAGCGCCCCCTGCGGGTGAGTAGCGGAGGCTGCCAGATTCTCGAGCCGGACCCGATAGATTGGCTCCGGCATATCAAGCTCTTGCGCATCGAAGGCAGCTTTGACCGCAATAATGGCGGCGCTGCGGACAGCCAGGAAATCGAACTCGTTCTGATCGACCCAGCCGCGAACGGTGATCACGACGCTCGAATCGCTCAATGTTGTGATGACCGCTTCCGGGCCCGGATCATTGAGCACGCCGCCGAGTTCGCGTAGCGTCGCTCTCGCCAGTTCCTGCGCATGTGGCAAGTCCTCTTCAACGCCGACGCCGACGTCGAACTCAAATCGTCGCGTTGGTCGGCGCGTATAGTTAGTTATCACGGATTTGAAAACCAGCGCGTTCGGCAGCCGGATATGGTTCCCGTCAAGACTCACCAGTATGGTTGCGCGAGTAGTCAGACGGGCTATCTTCCCCTCGTGGCCTTCGATCAGGACATGGTCGTTCGGTGCGAAGGGGTGGCGCAGGGATAGCAGCACGCCCGCAATGTAGTTCTCGATGAGATCCTTGAACGCGAAACTCAGCGCGAGACCCGCGACACCGGCGGCGCCCAACACGGCTCCCACCAAGGAAGTCGCATCCAACAACTGTAATGCCAGCAGGATTCCTGCAATGATCGTGACCGCACGGACGATTTGCGCCGCGATCGAGCGTGAGAATGGGTTGTCCCCTAACCAGCCGCAGACAAATGGGCGGCGTGAGAGGAATCCGGCGAACCAGACGAACAGGGCGACGATCAGCGCCGCGAGCAGGAGCAGCGGCAGAAAGTGGACTATGTTCCAGGCTGTATCCTGCAATTGAGCGAGCCAGCCGGACAGGCGGTCACTCGTCGACGTGCTGGCGTTCAGGCTGGCTAACCGCCGGGAGGCGGATCCTCGCCGGTGTGACGATCCCGATAGGTCTGCGCCGCGTCGGCTTCACGATCGAAGCGCGCGGCACCGATCAATGCGGCGCATTTGTTCATGCGCTCCACTGTACGTGCGCGCTTGTCGGGTCAGCGTCAGTGCTACCGCGCATTCGCGGTCAGAATGCTCCGACAGCTTCACGCCGACGACCAGGCCGGTGCCTGGTCCTTGAAGACAATACGTTCCTGTGTTCGCAGCCACAGGCCGCGAGACCGTCAGCGCGTCGCCTTCCCACTCGCTCGCGATGCCAACGCCACCCGTGAGTCCAATGGCATCGCCGCCGACCAGGAGCTTGCGGTGTGTGCGACTGTCGGAGCGCCACCACCGCCCGGTGGCGAGCGGCCGGAACCAGCGCAGTTCGACCGCCGCTTGATGCATCGTCTCGTGCCGCTCGTCCGCCATCGATGTCAATCGGACAAGCCGCAGGGGCTCACCGACCACCGACAGTGCGCGGCACACTGGCGCACTGTACGCCGCGCCGTGTCAGCGCGGTCGACCGCGTCGGAACAGATTGACGATTGCCAGAAGGATTATCGCGCCCACGAGCGACACCAGCACACTCGGCAGGCTGAAATTGCTCTGATTGATCGTTCCAATGCCTAACAGGGGAGAAATAAACCACCCAGCCAGTAACGCTCCGACGACGCCGACTACGATATTCAGAAATATTCCCTGCTGTGGATTGGTGCGCATAATCATGCTCGCAATCCAGCCCACAATACCGCCCACGATCAGCCATAAAATGAAATTCATACGATTCTCCTCAAGTTGGCAACATCAATCTAATTCCGACGCATCACGCATCACGCATCACGCGTCCGGCGTTCCGGTGTCGGGTTGTCCCCGTCTTCTTTCCGAGCGCGCTTCTGCAGCGAGGGCCTGATACTTTTCCCGAAATTCATCCAAACTCTTTTCCTCCAGTTCCTCGAGATCCAGCAACTCATTGTGTGCGCCCTCGGTGGCGCGTATCAGTTCGTCCAGTTTCACCTGCAGGGCAGCGGTATCGCGGTTCTGGCTGTTTTGAATCAGGAAGACCATCAAGAAGGTGATGATCGTGGTGCCGGTATTGATGATGAGCTGCCAGGTGTTGCTATAGGCAAAAATGGGACCGGAGACGAGCCAGACAATAATCAAAGAAGCGGCGACCGCAAATACCGCAGGCCGCCCCGAGAACCGTGAGGCCGCTTTGGCAAAGCTCGTATACCAAGAAGAGCGCTTCATGCTTCCCCCGTGATAACCACTGCTATCTACATTTAGTCGACTGAATTGTCCCAGCATCTCTACCTAGATCGGTCGGCGGCGGTTTGTGTGACGCCAGAAACGACCGAGCCCGCACTCGAGATCAATATGACTGTCGCAACGAGAGTCGCGGCGGACCACGGCGGCACGGACAGCAGCTCTCTCCTTACAGGTCAGGTGTGTAGAGGATCCGACTCGGCGCACGGGTAGGCTGTCAGACATTGCCGGGTTCGATTGTGCGAGGAGGCTTACGATCTAGGGGCGTGCAAGTGACCTGGAACGCATCCGCGCGTTCCCGCCCTAGAGGCGCATGACGCGATGGCAGCAAAACAGGGTGGCAGGGGGCCGGCTTCCGCCGCTCGCAACCCTATGCGAGGAATTCAGATTCCCGCTTTGCACAGGGGCTGCTGCCGGACATCGCTTACACTAAAACGTCCGCACAACTGATGGACCTATAGGTGAAAGTCACGTCAACATGCCGCGATGAACCTTTCGTGGGACTCACAAGACTTGTTCCGACGGACCATTCGAGAGGTCGAGCGTAGTTACTGGAAATGCCACTTCGCGATGGCGATCGACGATCCTGCCCGATCGCTGGCGCAGGAAGCGATCTGGTCGCGGGCGCTGCTGTTGCAGAGTCTGCGTGAAGTTTGCCATCGTCGAGGTCTTGTGACGCCGCGGTGCTCGAAGCGGGCACGCCTCAACGGGGTTGTCACATTCATGCAGCGCGTCCTGAATTGTCGTTTGCACCGCCTGGGCGCTGCGTTTCTGACTAACGACAGCTTGAGACTGTCGATGCAACTCGTGCGACTGCGGCTGCTCTGTCTCGATGCCGTTGAGAGCAATGCGCTGGCCTCGCATATTGAACGTTTGAATCAACTCGCGCGGGTTATCGCGGAGGAAGCACCTCGGCTTTACCGGTCAGCGTCGGGGCTGTACGTTCGAGTGCACTGATGGGGAATCGGCCGCGCTCCCGGTGTGCATGACACAAAGCCAGTTCGATCGGTCCTCAATAACCCAGGTCGACGAGTCGATCATATTCTGCGAATTGCAATTTGCGTCGCTACGACGCTTCAGCACTTCTTTGACGCTGTACGTCGCAACCGCAGTCGCGACATTCGTTGGGCAGGACTCATCCTGCGCAGCCTGAGTACATTCGTCCGCGATTGTCCACGCATGGTTTAGAATCGCAATACACCCCGGACGGAGCCTATGAGCCGTGAAACCGATCATTCTCGTTTCAGTTATTTCGATTACCACCGCGCTGCTGCTCTACAGCATCGCGATCTGGCGCAACTGGCACCTGAAAGTCCTGACGACTGGTCCGATTGTATTGCTCTGGTTCGGGCTTGCGGCCGATATCCTGGCCACGCAGATGATGGGCATGTCGATAGACGGTCCGATTGTGTGGGATCTGCATACCATCTCGGGTTACACCGGACTCGTGCTGATGCTGCTGCTGGCGATTGTCGGCGCTTGGGCCAAGTGGAGCGGTCGCCAG
>JAGRJB010000199.1 GCA_020442965.1 Pseudomonadales bacterium | reverse complement strand
GCACTGTTCGCCGAGGCGCAGAAGCTTGATCCCAGCGATTCCTGGGGCTGGATCGAGATCGCACGACTCGAACAGGAGTCCGGCCATCTCGATGCGGCGCGCACGGCGGTGGAGCAGGCGCTCGAACGCGCGCGCGATCCCATGGACGAGGCCGTGGGACGCAGCGAACTCGGTACCATCCTTGTCGCACAGGGGAAGCTCGATGCGGCGGAGGAGGCCTATCGGCGCAATGTCGAGATTCATCGTGAGGTACGAAGCAGTGGTCCTGGCAGCGCGGCGGCGCGCCGCAACTCGATGGTGGCGTTGAACCAGCTCGCGAACCTCTACACCCGGACCGGCAAGCTGGCGCACGCCGCGGACCTGTATGCCGAGAGCCTGGCAATCGGTCGCGAGCTGTTGCGGCAGGATTCCGCCGACGCTGCGAACCTGCGTGCACTTTCTGCAACCCTCGACTTCTCCGCCGAGCTCGCGCTGCGCCAGGGCCAGCGTGACAAGGCGCGCGCGGCCTGGCTCGAGTCGCTGGCCATCGCCGAGTTTCTCGTCAGGCAGCGGCCGGAGAGTCTCGGCGCGCAGCGCAATCTCGCGGTAACGGCGCTGCGGCTAGGCCTGTTTGAATTGGATGGTGGCGAGCTCGCGCGAGCACGCAGTCTCGTTGAACGCGCCGTGGGCATCGATCGCGACCTGGTCAAGGCCGACGCCGGCAATGTCCTGGCGCGCAAGGACCTCTCGTCTTCGCTCAACAGCCTGGCCGATGTGCTTGAGGCGAGCGGCCAGAGCGCGCCCGCGCTCGCGGCAAGCGAAGAAGCGCTGGTGCTCGCGCGCGAGGTGAGCCGTACCGATACCGGCAATACGACGGCGCTACGGGACTACACCGTTGCGTTGAATCGCGCCGTGCGGCTCCTCGCCGCGCAGGGGGAGTCCGCCCGGGCGAATGCACTGTCCGAGGAATCGGTGACTGCATCGCGTCGCCTGGCGGCGGCCAATCTGGAGGATGCGACGGCCAGGCGCGATCTTGCCGTCTCGCTCGACCTGGCCGGCCAGCTTGCGGTACGCCGTGGTGATCCGGGAGCGGCACGCACACATCTGACGGCTGCGGCCAGCTTGGTAGAGCAGGCGGTCGAGGCGGAGCCGGCCAACGCTCAGGCGAGGCGCGACCTTGCCATTGCGCACGAGCGGCTCGGCGACCTCGAGCGCGTCGCCGGCAACGCGGAGGTGGCGGAACAGCATTACCGCCGCAGCCTCGAATTGTGGACTGTGCTCGGTACGGCCGATCCAGAGGATTTCGCCGTGCAACGCAGCCTGGCGATCCAGATCGATCGCCTCGCGCAGCTCGCGATGACGCGCGCCGATTTTTCTGCGGCGCGCGGCCTGCTCGAGCAGGGCACCGCGATCGCGCGCCGTCTCGTTGCGCGCAATCCGGACAGTGCCCAAGCGCAGCGCGATCGCGAGATCGTCCTCGGACGGCGGGGTGATGTCGCATTCGCGCAGCAGGATTTCGCGGGCGCCGAGGCGCCCTACGGCGAGGCCGTGGCCATTGCCCAAGCGCTGGCCGCGGCCGACCCGCACGATCGCGAGAAGTCGCGCGACGTCTCGATTACGCTGATGAAGCGTGCCACGCTGCGGCGTGCCCAGCAGCGTCCGGCGGGCGCCGTCGACGACATGCAGATCGTGCTGATGCAGCGTCGCGCCGAGTACGAGCGCGCACCGGACGCGCGTTCGCAGCGCGATCTCGCGTTTGCGCTCAACGGGCTTGGCATGGCGCAAGCCGAGGCTGGCAATGCCGCGGGCGCGAAGCAATACTGGCGCGAATGCTTGGCGCTGCTCGAAGCGCTGGCCACACCTGGGCCGGCTGACCGGGCGCTGACGGAACAGCTGCACCAGGCGCTCGACGCCTCGCCGAAGCTCTAGTCTCGGCGGCGCCCGTCGACCATCACCAGTGCGCAGCGCTGTCACCGCGCCACGGAATGGCATTCATCCCCACGACCACACCGGCAAACAGCAGCACACCACCAACGATCGCAACGCACCCTTGCCAGCGGTGACTCTGGTACAGGCCGACGATCCCACGCGCGATCAGGGCGGTGGCGGTTACCGGCGCCACGATCATGAGGATCAGCGCGGCGGTCACGTCGCTGGCTTCCGGGCGAACGCGGCTGCCCCAGATCGCGCAGGCTGCTCCGATCACGCACATCACGATCGGGGCTGACCAGGCCTGCGCGATTGTGACGGGCGTGGAACTCGTGGCGTTGTCCGGCATTCTTCAGTCTTGCGGATAGCCCTGCTGTTGCGGGTAGCCTTGCTGCTGGGGATAGGCCTGCTGCTGCGGATAGCCCTGCTGCTGCGGATAGCCCTGCTGCTGCGGATAGCCTTGTTCCTGCGAAGGATAGCCGCTCGGCTGTGGGTTGCCCTGCTGCTGCGGATAGCTCTGCTGCTGCGGATAGCCCTGCTGTTGCGGAGAGCCTTGTTCCTGCGAGGGATAGCCGCTCGGCTGTTGTGGGTAGCCCTGCTGTTGCGGCATCGGCGACGGCCCGGCGGGTTGCGGACCCGGCGGGCCCGACATCGGCCGTTGGCCGCTGCTTACTGGCTGGCCCGCGCGCTCCCAAGCCTCGAGCCCGCCGCGATACCAATGCACGTTGCCGTAGCCGGCGTTGATCGCGCGCAGTGCAGCGTTGTACGACATCCAGCATTCCGGGTTCGCGCAGTAGGTGACGATCGGCGCGTTCTTGTCCCCTTGTGTCAGCTGTTGAAGCACCTGCGCGAATTGCTGCTGCGTCTGGTCCTTGAAATCGCCCGGGGCGGCGGCGGGCACGGCGCGAAATGCATTGGGCAGCGTCTGCGCTGCACCCAGCACTTCAAGCAGCACGAGCTTCTGCCCGGCGCTCTGCTGCAAGGCGAGAAGTTCCTGGGTGGTGATCACCTTGCCACCCGGGATCTGCGTCGGCGTCGGACCATGCGCCGCGCCGTCGTGCAGCGTATTCGGGGCCTTCACGCCGAGATCGCGTTTTTCCCACGCTTCGAGATCCGCCGGCGACATGTTCTGTACCGCATTGCCGAAGCTCGGCGGCATGCCGCCGTCGGGTGGCGCTTCGCCCTTCCTAGAACACGCCGCCAGTGGCAGCAGGATCAACGTCGTCGCCAGCAACGCGGCGTGGCCAAGGATTCTGAAATTCATGATGTCACCCTCGGAAACGTAATGATTCGCCCGCCGCCGATCATCGCGATCAGCGGCAGGTTTCCTCGCTGATTAGCCTTCTGACTTCGACGTCGCAGATTGCAGTGCCCTCGAAGCCGCAGGACGCGCCATCCTTGCGTTCGCGACACAACCAGTCGCCGATCTCGGTGCTGGTGCCGCGCAGTTTGAACTCGCCGGTGAAACCTGCGCAAAGGTCCGCCGCATCCTTGGCACCGCGCTGCCGGGCCGCAGCCTGCGCCGCTTCGCGTGTCGCACCGGTACCAGCGCTGGCGGACAGGTACAGCGGCAACGTACGCTTCTCCGGTGTCCACACCTCGCGTCGCGTAGTACGGCAGGCCGCGAGCCGCGTGGTCGCCTCTCCTACGTAGGTGCCCGTCGGATAGCTGATGAGATAGGCGCGCAGCGCACGCGTGTCGGTCGCCGCCTGGGCCTCACGCCAAGCCTTCTCTTCGTCCTTGCCCGCGACATTGCCGATTGTGAGCCAGCCGCACAATCCGTGAATTACGGGTACGCGGCAGAGATAGACCGGTAGGCGTTCCAGGTTCGCGGCGGTGCCCACGAGGCCCGCGATGGCGGCGACCACGCTGCCTGCGGCGGCGAGCTTGCGGGCGGTGGGATGACGCATCAACTTCCGGGCGCAACGCCACGACCGGCGGAGCCCGGACACCTTGGGCAATTCAGATCTTGGCGTCGGCTGGTTCAGAACGGGCCAATTATGTTGAAGATTCTTGTGTGAGCCGCCCCGGCCGAATGTGGGCAGCCGTCGACGTTGCTCATTTGGTATCGGCGCTCGAAAATACTAGCTAACTTGCGAATAGTTCGCTACTTTTCGGTGAAACGACTAATTCTGGAACCGGGGACCCTATCATTCGCCCTTCCGTCCCGAGACCGTTCTTGCTGGCACTGTTTTTGGCCTGCGGCGGTGCGTCGGCGAGTGCAGCGAATGCCGGGGACAGCCTACCAACTAACGCCGTTCGTGTGCAGCGCATCGCGATCATGGATCGCAACGGCTTCGAGCAGCCGATCGCGGCTGCATTCGGCCTGATCCCGGTCGGCTGGCGTGCACAGGGCGGCGTGCAGTGGGGAGCGCAGTTCGGCTGCACCAACGGCTACAATATCAACTGGACGGCCAGTTCACCGGACGGAACGCAAACGCTCGGCATATTGCCGCTGATGAGGTGGGAAGCTAACAACTACGGTGCAGCATCCTCGCAGATCGGCTGTCCGTCCGCATCGATGACGACAGTGCAACAGTTACTCGAGACACTGATTCGCCAGCTGCCGTATGGCGCGCGGCCGCTCGATTATCGGCCACGCGCGGATCTCGTGAGTGGGTATGCCCACCTCAACAACCGCACGCCGACGCCGATGGGCGAGACCCGTACATGGGTCGAGTCCGGCGAGATGCTTTTTGGGTACCAGGACAAGGGTCGTGACATGCGCGGCATCGTCACCGCGGCGGTCTTCTTCACGCTGATGCACAGTACGGGCCTCGGCAGCGTCCAAAGCATGGACGTCGTGTCGGGCGCGACCTTGTCCGGATTCGTAGCGACGGCGCCGAATGGACAGTTGCGCCTGGCGCAGATCGAAGCGCTGCGTCAGTCTTTCATCCCGAATCCCGCCTGGATGGCGCGGATCACGAAACACAACACCGCCATCGCGCGGTCCGCTGCCGCAGAGGCCTACAAGCAGGGCCAGATCATCGCCGAGACTAACGACTACGTCAGCGCGTTGCGGGCGCAGGTACAGGCGAATCGTGACCGCAGTTCCGCCTACATCGCGCGCGAGCGTGGCGAGGCAATGCGCGGTGTGGAGACCTACACGGATACGTATGCGCCGGGCGGCACCGTCGAACTGTCCGGCTACTACAACAATGCATGGCGCCTGAATGACGGCAGCTATGTGCTTTCGGACGATCGCAGTTTCGACCCTTGGCGTGACCTCGGCCTCGCTGGCCAAAAACTGGAGCCGACACGATGAAGACGACGGGCCTGATGACGTTAATTGGCGTGGTGGTCGTGGCAGTGGTCCACAGTGCACATGCGCAGGATACGTTTGGCAGGGGGCAGCAGCCCGCGCCGCAGCAGCAGCCGAACTATCC
>JAGRJB010000007.1 GCA_020442965.1 Pseudomonadales bacterium | reverse complement strand
ATGGGTCAGAAAGCCATCGAAAGAATCCAATGTCTTCGGATCGGATGCAGCCAGCAGCTTGTGCATCGGCAGGACTTTTCGGCCGGCCGCCTCAATACGCTGCAAGATGGACGATCCTGTCGAGTCATTCATTGCGCCTTACTCCTGCCTGCCCGCTGAAAACGCCAGCGCGACATGCTCAGAGTGTAAGAAGCTGCGAAGATTAGTCCAATTAAAGGTCATAGTAGATAGATAAGTGCAGCTAATATCTCTGTTCAATTCGACCGGCGCGTATTAGCGTCTGCGGGCGTATCACACCGCTGGAGTATTGCCGTGGTTCGATTGTTCGATGAGCCGGGAACACGAGGTAGCGAGCCGCTGCTGATCGCTTCGTTGTTGCGCACGCCGCTGGCGACAGCGCCCCACCAGCAGATCGTGTATCGCGATGTCGCGCGCTATGACTACCTGACGCTGCGAACCCGGATCGGCAAGCTCGCCCATGCGCTGTCGGAGCTTGGAATATCCGCAGGCGACACGGTAGCGGTCATGGATTGGGACAGCAATCGCTATCTGGAAAGCTATTTCGCGATTCCAATGATGGGTGCTGTCTTGATGACAGTGAACTTGCGGCTGTCACCTGCGCAGATCGCCTATACGCTGCAGCGCGCTGAGGCGCGCGTGGTGTTAGTGCATCACGACTTCGTGCCACTGCTGACAGAGCTGCGCGCGCAACTGCCGCTGGTCACGCAGACGGTGCTGCTCGAGCCTGATGCAGCGGACGAGTGCCCGATCGGCCCCAGGCGGCTCGACTATGAAGACCTGCTGGCCGTTGCCGACGCCGACTTCGCCTTCGGGGAATTTGACGAGCGCGCGGTCGCGACAACCTTCTTCACGACCGGCACCACAGGAATGCCGAAGGCGGTTTGCTTTTCGCACCGCCAGATCATGATTCATACCTTGGCGGTACTCGGCGCGCTCGCCAGCCCGCAGCACGGGCAGTCGTTTCGCCAAGGTGACGTCTACATGCCGATGACTCCCATGTTCCACGTGCATGCCTGGGGTCTGCCTTACGTCGCGACGCTGCTGGGCGTGAAGCAGGTCTATCCTGGTCGGTATGAACCCGCCCGCCTGCTGGCCCTGCGCGAACGCGAAGGTGTCAGCTACTCGCACTGCGTACCCACGATCCTGCAAATGCTCCTGGACGCGCCGCAATCCGCCACCACGGACCTACGTGGCTGGAAGGTTACCGTTGGTGGCGCGGCACTCGGCGAATCGCTGGCGCGTGCAGCATTGGCGCGCGGCATGGACGTATTCGCAGCCTACGGCATGTCCGAGACCTGCCCCTTCCTGACCGCAACACGGCTAACAGGAGGCGACCAGAGCGCTGATGGCGCGGCCGAGATCACGCGACGCTGCCGCACGGGCCTGCCAGCGCCATTGGTAGACCTGCGCATCGTGGATGAGCAGATGCAGGAGGTAGCTCACGATGGCGAGACGATGGGCGAACTGGTAGTGCGGACGCCATGGCTCACCGGCGGCTACGTGAACGATCCGACCGCAACAGCGGAGCTGTGGCATGGTGGCTATTTGCACACGCGAGATATCGCAACCATCGACCAACAAGGCGTGGTGCAGATCCGCGATCGTCTGAAGGACGTGATCAAGACGGGCGGTGAGTGGATTTCGTCGCTGCTGCTGGAAGATCTGATTGGCCGGCACGCGGACGTCGGCGAGGTCGCGGTGATCGGCATCGCCGATGACCGCTGGGGCGAGCGTCCGGTCGCCGTGGTCGTAGCGCGCGCTGCGACCGTCGATCACCTTGACGCTGCAGCGCTGCGTCAGCACCTCGCGGCTTTCGTGCTAGCGGGACAGATTCCGAAATACGCTGTGCCCGAACGCTTCGAGTTTGTCGCGTCGATTCCAAAGACCAGCGTCGGCAAAATCGACAAAAAGCACTTGCGTGCCATGCTCAACTCGAACGTGTCGCCGAGCGCTAACTAGTGTCGCGCAGTCGCAATTTCCGCACGCAGCCAATCACGAAATGTCGCACCCGCCGGCGACAGTGGCGAACCGTGGTGCCAAGTGAGGTAGTAGGAAAAACTGTCGTCGACCGTGATGTCGAAGAGTCGAACCAGCCGACCGCTTGCAAGGTGATCCGTTGCGAACAGACTGCGCGTGAGCGCGATGCCCTCGCCCGCGGCCGCGGCTTCGAGCAACATGGCGGTATCGGACAGCGTCAGAAAGCCGGTCGGCTCCTCGAGACGAATGCGCGCAGCCCGCAACCAGGGCTGCCACTGTTGCCAGGTGTGCCGCAGCAATCGACAGCGGCGCAGATCTCCCGGTGTCCTGATTCGATGCAAATCACGGTACGCCGGCGCGCAGACCGGAAACAGCACTTCACCGGCAAGACGCTCGCCGATGGCATTGCCCCACGTGCCCGCGCCATAGCGGATTGCGACGTCGACGCTCGAACCGAGAAACTCGCCGAGGTCGGCGACCGAACGAATCTCTACCGACAGCGTTGGCATCGTCCGCAAGTACGAGCCAATACGCGGCACTAACCAGCTCGTCGCGAGCGACGGATGTACGCTCACCACGAGGCGACCGGGCGTCGTGTGGGTGACGTCGGGGAATACGCGCTCCAACATCCCCAGCGATTCGCGCACCTGCGCGACCAAGGTGACGGCCTCGCGAGTCGGCACCATGCCGCGCCCCGCGCGGCGAAAGAGCGTGGCGCCCAGCTGCAATTCAAGCTTGCGGATGCGGTGACTGATGGCGCCATGTGTCACATCGAGTTCCTGCGCTGCGCCCGAGTAGCTTTCGAGGCGCGCGGCCGCTTCGAAGGCGCGCAAGGTCTGCATCGAGGGCAGTCGTCTCATCGCTGTAGTGTGAATGTTTTTCACAGTTTCCGCGAATTCAAATCGTTTGCGTACGTCGTGCTTCCGGCCGACCCTCGTGCGCTCGCACGGGGAGGATTGTGAGTACAACTTGCGAACAATAACGCGCATGAATCATCCCAATGGCTGCTAATGCGGCAGTGGCGACGCGCCGCTATGCGTGGTACGTCGTCGCACTACTGACCGCAACCCAGGTCGTCTCTTACATCGACCGCTTCCTGCCGAGCCTGTTACTCGAATCGATCAAGAGCGATCTGGCGCTGACCGATCTGCAGGTCGGTCTCTTGATGGGACCTGCGTTCGGGCTGTTTTATGTATTCGTCGGCGTCCCGATTGGCTGGCTCGCGGACCGCTACAGCCGCCGCGCAATCCTCGCGACCGGCATTTCGATCTGGTGCGCGATGACCGCCACGGCAGGACTCGTGCGCAGCTTCGTGCCGCTCTTTCTGACCCGCATGGGTGTCGGGCTCGGCGAAGCGACCATGAGTCCCTGCAGTGTTTCCCTGATCAGCGACTACTTTCCGCGTGATCGGCGCTCGGCGCCCCTGAGCCTGTTCCTGGCCGGGACCTTTCTCGGCGCGGGAACCGCGTTTCTCTTCGGCGGTCCGCTCGTACACCACATCACGTCGCTGCCGCCCGTGCATCTGCCGTACTTCGGCGACCTGCGCAGCTGGCAGCTCGCATTTCTCGTCGTGGGTCTTCCGGGCTTCGTTCTCGCCGCGCTCATGTTCACGATCCGCGAGCCGCGTCGACAGGACCAGGCCAAGCGCGAAGTGGATGCGGACGACGCGGGGCACGCGTCGCTCGGTGCAGCCTTCCGGTTCATTGGTAAGCGTTGGAGCGCTTTTGGCACCTTGTTCGTGGGCTCCGCCGCAGTCGTGACGATGGGGTCATTGTCGTTTTGGAACGTGGCGCTCTTCGAGCGCACCTGGGGCTGGAGCGTGCGCGAAGTCGGCATCTCGACCGGCCTGCTGTTCTTCGTCGGTGGGTCGATTGGTACGCTCACCGGCATCGCTTTGATGAAACGGTGGGTCGCGGCCGGATATCCCGATGCGACGCTGCGCGCGTTGTGGACCGGACTCGCGATTGCCGTACCAGGATTTGCACTCTATCCGGTCATGCCGAGTGCGGAGCTGGCTATCGTGATGCAACTTTTCGCCTTCACCGGACAGGCGATGGCCGCGGCAGCCGGCCCGTCCTCGATCACACTCATCGCGCCCGGCCAGATCAAGTCACAGGCCACCGCGATCTACTACCTCTGCATCGGCATCTTTGGCCAGCTCCTGGGACCGCCGCCCGTTGGCCTCATGACCGACCTGTTCGGCGACCCCGGCAAATTGCGTTACGCAATGACGATCGAAGCCGCGACGATCGGCACGCTCGCGCTCGTGCTCGTCGCTGTCGGAATGTCGCATTACCGACGTTGCGTCCTCGAGGTCGACGGATTGATCGCGCCCGGGCAGGCTGCGCATGCCTGATACACGCGCGGCGCCGTTTCTCGAGCGCATTCTCGAGGTGACCTACACCGTACCCGACCTCGACCTCATCGAGTCCACCTACACGCGCTGGCTCGGCTATCGAGTTACCGAGCGCGGCGCGGTCAGCGCATCGCGAGCGCGTGATTGGGAGGCGCCCGCGCTCGTCGGTCGCCGGCAGCTAGCGCTCGAACCGGCGCACGGGGAAAGCGTCGTACTGCGTTTCGTCGCCGAGCCGCTCGCTGCAGGCTGGCAGGCGCTCAAGACCTTCGGCTGGAATGTCAGTGAGATAGTCGTCGAGGACGTGGATGCGCTTGCCGCGCGCCTCGCGGAATCGCCGTTTCGCATCATCGGTGCACCGGCGAGCCTGACGCGCTTCCCCATGATTCGAGCGATGCAGGTCGTCGGCCCGGCAGGCGAGGTCTTGTATTTCACGCAGGTCGGAGCGGACAGCGGGCTCGATCTCGCGCGCGCACAAGCGCCGGTCGGGCGCGTGTTCATCGTCGTTGCGGCTGGACCCAATGTTCACCGCCTGTTTGACATGTATGCAGCCTTCAGTAACGCGATCGACCCACCTGTTAGTACGCGCGTGCAGGTCATTTCGCGCGCGAACGATCTGCCGGCCGACACGCTGCACGCGCACGGTCTGGTGAAACTGGGCCATGGTTCGTTGATTGAACTCGATGAATATCCCGCCGTCGCGAGTTCGCGCACCCTGCCGGCGGGAGGCCTGCCAGTTGGCATGGCGATGGTCACCTTCGCGCTGCAGGGACAGGCCGAGTCGACGCTACTGCGCGGTGCTGCCGGCGATTGCATCCGCCTCGTGGGTACGAATCAGAGTGAGGGAAACCGATGAAAAGAACATTGCTGACAATCGTCGCGCTGGCCGCCGTCGCTACCGCCGCTGCCAAGGACTATCCGGCAACGCAGTGTGATCGCCTTGCGGCGAATCCGGAGGACCAGGACATCATCGCGCCGGCTGTGCCGCGCGCGCAGGTCGATCTGCCAAAGGCGATCGCAGCCTGCGAGGCCGAGATCGCGCTGCATCCCGACAACGCGCGCGCACGCTACCAACTATCACGTGTGCTCTCCTATGCCGGCCAGTTCGAACGCGGCACCGCCGAGATGAAACGCGCTGCCGACGAGGGTTATCGTCAGGCGCAGTTCGTCTACGGACTGCTGATCGATCGGAATCGCCCGGACGCGCCTACCGACCCATGCGTCGTCGAAGAATACTGGCTGCGCTCAGCGCGCGCGGGGCGCCAGGCGGCCCGTGTGAGCTACGTGCGTCACGTGCTCAATGGCAAATTCGACGCCTGCCGAATACAGGCAACGCCTGCTGAGATGGCGGGTTTTCTCGAGGCTGCATACGCCGATGCGGCTGACTACTACGATCATTTGTTGCTGACAGAACTCGCCGCCCGGCTCGATGCGCGCACGCGTGAGCGCCCCACGCCGCCGCCCTTTTCGAAAGCCGTGGTCAAACCCCCGAGCGCGGCCGTCGTCACCGACTGCGACCGCCTCGCGTCGCATCCGGAGGATCCGGACATCATCACAACGGGTGTGTCGAGTTCCAAGGTCGACGTGCCGAAAGCGATCGCCGCCTGTACCACTGCGGTCGAGAAGGACCCTGCCAATGCGCGCCTGCGCTACCAACTGGCGCGCGTGCTCGCCTACGGTGGTGACAGCAAGCGTGCGACGGAGGAAATGAAGCGCGCGGCCGACGGCGGTCATCGTCAGGCGCAGTTCGTCTACGGTCTGTTCGTCGACCGCGGGCGCGCGGATGCGCCGACCGACATCTGCGTCGCGGAAGACTACTGGCTCAAAGCTGCACGCGCCGGGCGCCAGGCAGCGCGCCTGATTTATGCACAGCACCTGTTCCAGGGCCGCTTCGATCCTTGCGTGGTGCAGGCCACACCGAGCGAGCTCGGCGAACTGCTCGAGGCGGCCGCCGCCGAGGGACGAGATTTCTATGAACGTCTGCTGATCGACGAATTGCGCGATCGGTATGCGGAACGGATGGCGGAATAGGAATGC
>JAGRJB010000198.1 GCA_020442965.1 Pseudomonadales bacterium | reverse complement strand
TGGGCGGTATCGGATCGGAGCTACAGGGCCGCTCATTCGCCGATGGCTTCAAACTGGCGGGCGGATTTAGCTTGCTCCGCTGGGGAGCTTACGAAATGAGACAAGCTATGGTGACGCAGTCTTGCAGACCACCCGGAAATCAGATGAATCGTTCGGGCATTTCAGCGGGCGCATTCGAGGATCAAATTAAGCTTGGTGGCGGGCGGTTCCCAAGTTGGCTGTCACGCACTCTCGGGTGGGATCAGCCGGGAATCCGACCGTCGTTGCTTGGCGGCAATCAGTCAGGGCCGGGGTCCTTTTTTCGATGGCCGTATTCGCCGGGAGGCTTTTTCGATCGACTGGTCGAATCTTATGCCGGCCCGCATGACTGGATGAGCAGCTTCCGGTATGCCGCCAATGGGGACCTGTTGCGCCTTTCGCCGTTCGGAACTGCGATGTACGGCGCTTACAGCGCGCTCGCAATTGTTCCGGCTACCCCTTTTGCGTTCGCGACTGCATTCCCGAGTCAACTGGCGGTGCCCGTATTGGTGAGCGGTCATGATTGATCATTTCCGACCGCAATCGCGCGGAATGCGAATTTCAATCGCGACTGTTGCGCTGGCATGCGGCTGCGTCGCGAACCAGAATTTGGTGAACCGGCAATATCCGACGGATTGGGCACCGCTAACGTCAGGCGTGCCATGCGATTCTATCGATGGGCAATACTTAAATGCTGCCGTAGCGTCAACGGTGGAGGATGGGTCAGGATTGCTACTGCTGAGCGACCTTATTCAGACGGCCAATGTTTCGTCATATGGCACGATCGCAGATGCGACCGCGACGGCCGTCGTTACGATAACGACGCAATCATTGTCAGCCAACATTCTCGCGCCAGGCGCACAGGCGGCTAGGCCGATCTCTGGCCACGGTACGTGGCGCTGCATGACAGACGGCGGTGTGTCAATTACGTTTCCGACGATCAATTCCGCGTCGGAGGGCAACCTATACGGGAAGCTTGCCCCGGAAATCCAGCTGCTGCGAGCGACAGACGGCAGCTTGGCCGTGCGCGTTGGCGGCCGTACCAGCGATGCTCCGTGGCGTAAGCTCGCGCCAGCATTTCCCATTTGGGTCCGGTTTGACCGCGCACCGTGATTAGGTTTCTCTGAGGAAGCTCTGATTTATTCGAACGATGCAGATTAAAATGCAACGCCATATGCCTGCCCTGAACATTGAGAAACTAGCTAACGCGTTTGTCCCCAATGCTGATCCGTCACCACTAGTGGCCGGAGCGGCGCTCAACGCAGTGAATCGCTACGGCAAGAAGCACGGTGGCCTGTGGGTTGGGGGTAAGGTCACTGCAACGCCGGACGGCTTGCGTTTCGCCCCGAACCGATTGAACAGGGCGTTTCACGAAGGGCTAGATAGCACGAACATATCGTTGTCCAGCATTCGCGCTGTCACGCGAGAATTTGGCTGGGTCACCGGCATTGTTGTTGTCCGCCATGCAGAAGGTGAGTTTCGCTTTCGCTGCTTCGGCGCAAAGCAAGTCGCCACTACACTTGGCGCTTATGTGGCAGGGCTCTGATCCATCCGTCGATCTGACGATCGCGGATCGAGTAGTCGATTTTATTTACAACTCGGATCGCCGATCTGGCATAACCGCTCGCTCGGCGCGGTCAATTGCGTGATTGTGCCCATGGCATGAGAGTTGCTACCTGCACTGAATGGGCCCCTGTCGGGCTGTCATCACGGGTCGGGGTCACTGCCATGAGAGTAGTCGCGTCACTTGTTTTGCTTTCATTGGGGTCGCTCGTCGGCTCGGCGCAGGCGGGTGCTATCACGATCGTCGACGAAGTAGCAAACATGTTTGCTGATGTTAGCTACACGCCGACGCCCGGCGCCAGTACGTGTGGGTTGTCTGCCAGCATCATGGCAAGCGACGGTTACCTTGGGCCGATCGGGCAGGGCGGATCTCGCAATGTGGGCGCGTCGTTAGCGCCGTGCGGCGCTGCGACCGCTACGGTGTCATTTCTAGACGGCGATATGCTGGTGACGTCCGTCATCACGCGTGCCCCGGCTGGAGCTCCAGTGCTGGTCCGCGCCATGGGTGAATATACTGTGGATTTTAGCGTTGCTGGCACGGACGTGGGCCTGTTGGCACTTACGCCGGCTCAAGGCATCGGGCCGGCTTACTTCCAGCTGATGGATCTTGCGACCGGCACAATTGTGTTTTCGCGCGCCAGCATGCTGACTATTCCGTTCATGCTGAACGATGGTGGTTTGTATCAATTGTCGATGCAGGCTACCAATCAAAGTATTTCGCAGTCGCAGTCGGATTCCCAGGCGGGCGGCGTGCGCTTCGTTGGATTGACCAGCGCGGTCCCGGAGCCGGCGACGGGTGCATTGCTCGCGTTCGGCATCCTGGCGGCGGGCGCGGTGTCCCGCCGGCGGCGGCCTGATAGAGGTCAAGGACCTCTGGTGCGCACGGCAATTCCGTCGCTATCGCATTCACTGCTTGGCGATCACCACTTCGAGGTATTCGCCGGGTACTAACAGCGAATCCGGCCCCGCTACATTGTGCTCATCAAGCAAGCGAGTGATGTCGCGTGTGAGTGCCTGGGCCGCAATGGCGTCAAGTGTTGCAAAGGCCTTGAGCATCGGCCCGTACCAGTCACGGAAAACTTGCAGCCAGTGCGCCGCGGAGCGGTAGCGAAAATTGAAGACGCGGCGTTCGCAGCGAATATGCGCGGCCTGTGCGCCGAACAAATCAACGATGTGCGCCTCGGTGCCCCACGCCGACGCGGGCTGCACACCTGCAGGCGGTGGCACGTGAGCGCCGATTGTCTTGAACAATCGCCCGATGAAACCATTGGGCGTCCAGTTGGCCATCGCAATGCAGCCACCGGAGCGCACCGTGCGCAGCATCTCGCTGGCGGCACGACTGTGGTTAGGGGTAAACATCACGCCGAATGTGGACAGTACGGCGTCAAAGCTGCCGTCAGCAAAGGGTAAGGCCTCGGCGTCAGCACGTTGAAAATGCACGGACAACCCTTCCGCCTGCGCGCGCGTACGGCCCTTGTCGAGCAACTCTTGCACGAAGTCGGTGGATGTGACGAGGGCGCCACGGCGTGCTGCCGCCAGTGACGCATTGCCGTTGCCGGCTGCGACGTCGAGCACGGCCTGCCCGAAGCGCAGGTCGGCAGCTTCCGCCAGTGTCTCGCCAACGATTTGTAGCGTGGTGCCGATCGTTGCGTAGTTGCCACTGGCCCAGATGAGCTGTTGGCGCTGCTTGATGGCGGCGAAATCCGCGACAGATGGAGCTAGGACGGCGTTCATGACGAAAATCTCCTGCTTGAATGGCATCGCCGCACTGTTGCAACGACAAGGCTATTCTCAGGAAATGACACGATTGGCGCTTCACCGGACGTCCGTCAAATATGCTCAAGCGTCCGAGTTCGCCCGTCGTGGTAGCGATACTTGGCGTCGTAAACCTGGCTAATGATGGTTGGGAAGCGCCATGGATTGGCGGTTGGTGGATTGACGCCTTGCCCGCTCGTCGAAGAAACTTGCCCGTGCGTCTGAAGTTCTTGCGAAGTGCCAGTCGAACGGGTGAACTGATGTTCACGAGTCCAGCCAGGACGACGCTGCACTCGGTCAGGAGGTGCCGCGATGAGTCGCGATCCGCTCTCGGACCTGCTGCGCGCCGTGCGACTGCGCGGTGCCGTCTTTTACTACGTCAGTCTGCGCGATGATTGGGCAATGTCCGCCTCCGCGGCGGCAGAGATTGCCGCCGCCGTCATGCCCGGCTGCGATCACGTGATGGAATACCATATGTTAGCCAAGGGCGAGGGCTGGGCGACGGTGTCCGGACTGCCTCCTGTGCCCCTGACGTCGGGCGACGTCGTCATGTTTCCGCAGGGTGACAGTCACGTGGTCTCGCGCGCGTCGGCACCGGCGCCGGCGCCGCACTATCGGGCGCCGGACTGGGTTTTCTCGACTCGGTCGGAACCCAAGCCGATGCCGATCACCTGTCACAGCGGCATCGTCGAAGTTGGTAGCGTGCCGGTATCGGACGCGGAATCGCTCGCTGTGTGCGGCTTTCTGGGCTGCGACCTGCGACCGTTCAATCCGCTCATTGCGGCGTTGCCGCGTGTACTGCATCTGCCAGCGTCACACGCGGGCGGCTGGGTTGCGAACGTGATCGATCAGGCCGTGACCGAGAGCAACGACCCGCGACCCGGCGGCGGCGCCGTGCTCGAGCGGCTGGCGGAAATGTTGTTCGTCGATGCGGCGCGACGGTATCTCGAAAATCTGCCGCCCGACGCACTGGGTTGGCTGGCGGGCCTGCGTGATCGATTCGTTGGCCGCGCGCTCGCTCTCCTGCACGAGCGGCCGGCGTACGCCTGGAGCGTCGAGCAGTTAGCTACGGAAGTGGGCCTGTCGCGCTCCGCGCTGCACGATCGATTCGTGGAGTATCTCGATCAGGCGCCGATGCAATATCTCGCTAACTGGCGCATCCAGTTAGCCGCGCGGATACTTCGGGATTCGAATCGTAATGTGGCGTCAATAGCCACCGAGGTCGGTTACGAGAGCGAGGCAGCGTTTACGCGCGCCTTCAAGCGCATGGTCGGTACGCCGCCGGCTGCGTGGCGCAGGGCGCAAAACGTGGCATGAACTCAATAGTGCGCCGGCCGGATCCTCGCGCACGCTGCGAGGAGCTGGAACAGGTTGTCGAAGAATTGAAAAGGCAAGCGAATGTCTATGGACGCAAAAAAAGAAGGCGAGCCCACATCCATGAAGAATCAGACGTCGGTGGAACGGAAGTCCGAGCGTGAGCTAATCGTCACGCGAACCTTCAAGGCTCCGGCGAGCCTTGTGTTCGATGCGTGGTCCCAGCCCGAGCTGT
>JAGRJB010000197.1 GCA_020442965.1 Pseudomonadales bacterium | reverse complement strand
GCACCGGACACTGTGCCTTCAACGTGTACGTCAAGAACGGCATCGTCTGGCGCGAAGAGCAGCAAGGCGAGTATGGCCACTCGGCCGACGATGCGCCCGATTGGGGCCCGCGCGGTTGTCAGAAGGGTGTGCGGCACGCCAAACACATGTACGGAAAACAGCGCGTGCTGTATCCGATGAAGCGCATCGGCGAGCGGGGTGAGGGCAAGTGGCAGCGCATCTCATGGGAGCAGGCGGCGAGCGAGATTGCCGACAAGTTTCTCGAACACGCAACGCAATCCGGTCCGGATTCCATCACCTTCGCGACTGGCACGGCGATGGTGATGAAGCGTGCGTCGTTCGCGGCTTTGTTTCGCTTTGCGAATGCGACCGGACTGGTGATGCCCGAGACATTCGCCGGCGTTGGCGACCTGCCGGTCGGTGCGTACATGACGCTCGGAAACAATCTCCCGGGCGACAATCATGCGGCGATCTACAAGTCGAAGTGTGTCCTCGTGTGGGCCGCAAACCCGGCAGCGACACGCATACCTGACGCTCACTTCTTCTGGGAGGCCAAGTACAACGGTACCGAGGTCGTGACGATCGCCCCGGATTTCAACGCGACCGCGATGCACTCGTCGCGTTGGCTCAACCCAAAGCCCGGCACGGACACCGCACTCGCAATGGCCATGGTGCAGACGATCATCGCCGATGGTCTGATCGAGTGGGGCTATGTTCGAGAGCAAACGGACCTGCCTTTCCTGGTGCGCGAATCGAACGGCAAGTTCCTGAGCTGGGGCGATGTTGCAGCAGGCGAGAACAGCGACGCGTACTGCCTGTGGGACGAGACGTCCAAACGGGTGGTGCGAGCACCTGGCAGTGGCGCCCAAGCGATGGGGGGTGGTCCACCGGGCGCGGGTCCGCAACCGACGCCGCGCGAGTCGCTCGAGTTGCACGGCATTGAGCCGGCTCTCGAAGGTCGCTGGACTGTTAGCACGCGCACGGGTTCGGTCGCCGTCACGACTGTATTCGCGAAACTCAAGGCGCTCTGCAATGAGCGCTATACGCCCGAACAGTCGCAAGCGATTACAGGCGTACATGCCGACAATACGCGCGCCGTGGCGCGCAGCTTCGCCCGCTCGGGCGCCGGCATGATCTACGCGGGCTTTCGCTCCTGCAAATGGCTGCATGGCGACAAGTTGCAACGTGCGTGGCTGCTGATGTGCGCGCTCACCGGCAATACGGGTCGTGAAGGTGGCGGCATGCAAACGACCCTGCTGCCAAAGGGCGGCGGTGTGGCGAAGTTTGCATTTTCAGGGCTGGGTCCGCGGGCGAAGTTTGCGTCGCTGTCCGTCTGGGACTATGCGCAGGGTGATGGCAGGCAATTGAACGCCAAAGTTTATGGCGACAAGATCGCTAACCATTTCGATGGGCACTATCGACAGGCGATCGGTAACGGTTGGTTGCCGGACTACGGCAAGACGCCCTGGAGGATGGCGTTCATGGCTGGGCACAACACCGCCAACTGGCGAGCGTCCGGTACCCGCTTCCGAGAGACGGTGCTCGCGAAGGTGGACACGATCGTGACGATGACGCCGGACATGAGCGTCACGGCCATGTACTCGGACTATGTGCTGCCGGTCGCGCATCACTACGAACGCCAGGACTTCGTGATGGAAGGCCACACACCGTTCATCCAGGTGCTCGATCGCGCAGTCCCACCACTGGGTGAATCCGAGGACGACTGGCAGATCATGGCCCGACTCGCCAAAGCAATCAGCGCTGCGGCGGCGGTGCGCGAGTTGCCGCCAGTGAAGGACAGCATTCACGGTCAGCCGGTTGAGCACGACTACCGCAACCTTCATCAGATATTCACACTGAATGGACAGATCGGCAGCTCGCGCGATATCGCGCAGTTTCTGATCGACAACTCCGATGGCATGCCCAAGATCTCGTTCGAGGAGCTGGCGCGGCGCGGATTCGTCCGTGGCGACGACTCCGAGGGCGCCCAATTCGGCAAGAAATCACCGTACAGTTATCAGACGCTCGCCAGCACCCGTGACAAGCAGCCGTATGCAACGTTGACCGGGCGGCAGCAGTTCTATTTCGATCACGACTGGTTTCTGCAGGAAGGCGAGGCGTTGCCGGTTTACGTAGCCCCGTTTGCTCTGGACGGGTATCCGCTCAGACTGACGATGGGTCATGCACGGCACAGCGTGCACAGCCTCTATCGTGAGGACCCGCTGCTACTCAGCCTGCAACGTGGCGAGCCGGATATCCATGTCAATCCTGGCGACGCGCGTTTGCGCGGCGTCAAAGACGGTGACTTGGTTCGTACGTTCAATTCGCTCGGTTCGTTCGTCGCAATGGCGCGCGTCACGGCGGCCATACCGTCTGGCTCGATGTTCATGTTCCACGGCTGGGATCCGATGATGTTCGAAGGTCGCCAGAACTTCGGCGCGGCAATTCCCACAGCGGCGCTGCTCAAGCCGACCTCGTTGGTGAGCCAGTACGGGCATATCAATTTCAACCCGCACGACTACGCGCCAAATCAAACCTACCACGACTACACGGTCGAATTTGAGCGCTATAGCCCCAAGCCCGGCACGCCGCAGTCCGCTGAAGTTGCGGCCGCTGGCGCGAGGAGTTAGTTCAAGATGCCCCAGATCGCAATGGTCATCGACCTCAACAAGTGCATCGGTTGTCAGACATGCACGGCGGCCTGCAAATCGTTGTGGACCGATGAAGCAGGTCAGGAAAACATGTTGTGGAACAACGTCGAAACCAAGCCTGGACCGGGTTATCCCCGGAACTGGGAGGAGAAAGGCGCACGCTCGGGTTGGCGGGACGGCGCGATACAGTTAGGCGGGTTGCACGATCCTCAGGACTACGGCAACGTCTCCGCCCTCAACCACGAGGAAGTGTATTTCAAAGGCACAGAGCAGCGACTGCAGCGCAAAGAACCGCTGCGATCAGGTGCGAACTGGGACGAGGACGTGAGTTCGGGTGATTTTCCCAACAATTATCACTTCTACATGCCGCGTCTGTGCAATCACTGCACCAAGCCAGCCTGTCTCGAAGCGTGCCCGGTACGCGCCATTTACAAGCGCGAACAAGATGGCATCGTGCTGGTCGATCAAGACAAGTGCGTCGGGACGCGCATGTGCAATCAGGCCTGTCCGTATGACAAGGTCTATTTCAATTACGTGATCGGCAAGACGCAGAAGTGCGTGTTCTGTTTTCCGCGCATCGAAAAGGGCGAGGCGCCCGCGTGTGCCCGGCAATGCCCCGGTCGGCTGCGGTTCGTGGGCTACCTGGATGATGCTGACGGTCCAATCGCCAAACTCGTGTACAAGTGGAAAGTGGCACTTCCGCTGCATGCCGAGTACGGCACCGAACCGAACGTCTATTACGTCCCGCCTCTGTTGCCTCAGGCGTTCGATGCGGAAGGTCGCTTCAGTGATCGATCGCGCGTGCCACTCGCGTACCTCCAGGGGCTATTCGGCGCAGGGGTCGAGTCAGCGCTCGCCACCTTGGCGGCTGAAATGGCGAATCGCAAAGCCGGCAAACGATCTGAGTTGATGGATCTGCTGATCGCGAAGGACTGGAAATCGCTGTTCAAGATCAAGGATGTGCAGCTCGTTTAGGTGAGATGCTCAATCGTTGTTTGCTGCCATGCCTGATCGGCGGCGACGAACTCGGCCACGGCCGCGACAGCGCGGCCGTACACCGAGCCCGGAGCCAGGCTTGCGACCCGTGCAGCCAGGTCCGGCAACCAGGTCGCAAGATGGCGCTCGGTGAAATCAATTTGGGCGAGTTGAAAGGGCAGCGCCTGAGCTTCACGCGACGCTTGCGATTCACGAAAGCAAACGAAGTGCATGAATTCGAGCTGCACGGACAGATGATCTGGCTGCCAGGCATGACGCTCCCCGAGCGAGTAGCCGAAGTGCTCGTAGTAACGTACGACTTCCTCGCGAGTGCCGCCGTGATCGCCGCGTGCGAGATGCTCGCGAATCGATAGCGGCGGACCATCGTTACCGATTTCGAACAGGTTGCTGTAGTCGGCGCGCAGTCGCTCGAGATCGGAGGTGCCGATCTCCAGAACCATGGCATCGAGCGCGCTCGTATAGTCGAGTTCGTTGCCGAGGGAAGTGCGCGCGCGCAGCTGCGTGCGTGGGTCGAACTCATCCGGCGAGGCGACCAGCTCGGAGCAAACCGCATAGGCCGCGCAACGGGGTGGCGCCGTTCGGGTGCGCTGTCGCGAAGCGCGAACCTGGCGCTGCGGAGTCATGTTGCGCTAACAATCTGCGCATTCACGCTGCTCAAGGAGCCAATCAACGCGAATGACCCGCCATGTAATCGACTGCCGCTCGAACTTTCTCGTCACTCAACGAGGGATTGCCGCCCTTTGCGGGCATGACGCCCTTCGTGCCGTTGTAGCCTTTGAGTGAATGTTCATACAGCAAGTTCATCCCCTGTGCGATACGCCCTGCCCATGCCTCAGGGTCGCCGATTTTTGGGGCGCCTGCGATTCCCAGCGCGTGACAGGCCGAGCAGGATTGCTTGTAGACTGATTCACCCGCTGAGATGCTACTCGCAGTTGCTGCGGGCGCGGCACTTGGGGTCGAGAGATTTGTCGCGCCGGCTGCTCGTCCTGCTGTCGGCGCGTCTTTGCTGCCGGTGCAGGCAGTGAGGAGAACTGCTATTGCCAGGCTCGTGATCCCATTCTTCATGTCTACGCTCCTTGTGAAGTCTTGAATCGGACGGGCTTAACCACGCAGGGACGCCACGGCTGCATCGCGCGCGGTAGTGACGTGTCGCAACCTGGTGTGTCGCAGCTCCCATAGTCGCCAGAGCAGACCGAGTAACAGTGCCAGGACAACGGCTGCGCTGAAGTTGTGTATCAATACCACGGATACCGGGGCCCCGAGGACCGCGGCGCTAACACCGAGCAGCCACTG
>JAGRJB010000006.1 GCA_020442965.1 Pseudomonadales bacterium | reverse complement strand
GCGGCTTCGAGACCGTGACGATCGTCTACCAGGGCGAGATCGAACACCGCGATTCAACCGGCGCCGGCGGCAAGATCGGCCCCGGCGATGTCCAGTGGATGACGGCCGCGTCCGGGATCCTTCACGATGAATTTCATTCGCAGGATTTCACGCGCGTCGGCGGCACCCTGGAAATGGTGCAGCTATGGGTGAATTTGCCAGCGGCACACAAGCTGGCGAAACCGAGGTATCAGACGCTCACTGCGCAGAACATCCCGGTGGTCAAGCTGCCGGACGATGCGGGCACACTGCGCGTCATCGCTGGCGAGTTTGCGGGACGGACCGGTCCTGCTAACACATTTACTCCGCTCGACGTCTGGGATGTTCAGCTGCACCCGGGTAAGATGCTTCGAGCGTCGGTTGCCGAAGGGCGCACGCTTGCCGTCGTGGTGCTGCGCGGCACCGTGCAGATCAACCGCGCGCAGATCGCGCGGGAAGCTGAATGGGTTCTGCTCGATACGGCTGGGCGTGCGCTCGAAATCGAGGCTAACAACGACGCCAAGCTGCTCGTTTTGAGCGGCGAGCCGATCGACGAGCCGATCGTGGGTCATGGCCCATTCGTGATGAACACCGAGAACGAGATCCGGGCGGCAATCCGCGATTTCAACAGCGGTCAATTCGGGAGTATGCAATGAGCAAGTATCAGATCGTGGTCCTCGTTGGGAGCCTGCGCAAAGAGTCGTTCAATCAACGCCTCGCAGACGCGATCGCCAGACTGGCGCCGCCGGAGTTCACGTTCAGCCCGCTCGAGATCGGCGACCTGCCGCTCTATGATCAGGATGACGACCAGCATCAGTCTGAATCAGTCAAACGCCTGAAAGGCGCGATCAAGGCGGCGCACGGCGTCATTTTCGTGACGCCGGAATATAATCGTTCGATTCCGGGCGTCCTGAAGAATGCGATCGATCACGCCTCGCGCCCGTACGGAGACAATGCGTGGGCAGGCAAGCCAGCCGGGGTGTTAGGCGTGTCCATTGGCGCGATCGGTACGGCGATTGCGCAGCAACATCTGCGCACCGTGCTGGCCTACCTGGACATGCCGACCCTGGGCCAGCCCGAGATCTTTCTGCAGATGAAGGACGGTCTGTTTGACGAGACTGGCGGGGTTGGCAAGGCCAGCCGTGAGTTTCTGCAAGGCTGGATCGACAAGTATGTAGCCTGGATCAAGCAGCACTCGAAACCGTGACGCGAGGCGTGGGATGATGCGCCCGTGCAAGCGCCCATCCTCGACATTCGCAATCTCAGCAAGGTCTATGCTTCGGGACTCCTGGCGGTGTCCGATGTGTCGTTGCAGATCCAGAAGGGCGAGATTTTTGCGTTGCTGGGTCCGAACGGTGCCGGCAAGACGACGCTCATCAGCATAGTCTGCGGCATCGCAACGCCCAGCAGCGGCACCGTGAGCGTCGCGGGTCACGACATCATCGGCGGCTATCGTGCTGCTCGCACGCTCATTGGGCTCGTGCCGCAGGAAATCAGTACTGACACCTGGGAGTCCGTGCTTGCGACCGTCCGCTACAGTCGGGAGTTGTTCGGCCGGGCGCCCAACCCCGCATTCGTCGAAAAGACGCTGCGCGATCTGTCGCTGTGGGATAAGCGTAACGAGCGGATCATGAGCTTGTCCGGCGGCATGAAACGTCGGGTGATGATCGCGAAGGCGCTGGCGCATGAGCCTGAGATACTGTTCCTCGACGAGCCGACCGCTGGCGTGGACGTGGAACTGCGGCGCGACATGTGGGCGCTCGTGCACGACATGCGCTTGCGCGGCGTGACGATCATCCTGACGACTCACTACATCGACGAGGCGGAGGAAATGGCTGATCGGATCGGCGTCATCAACCGCGGCAAGCTGATCTTGGTCGAGGAAAAGCACGCGTTGATGCGGCAACTGGGCAAGCGGCAACTGACCGTACAGCTCGCGGAGCCGATGCAGCAGCTGCCCGCGGGTCTCAGGGATTGGGCGTTGGTTCTGAGTGGCGATGGGACCCAATTGCAGTTCAGTTTTGATGCGACCGCGGAACGCAACGGGATTCCGGGGCTGTTGCGTCGGCTGGATGAACTCGGCGTCGGCTACAAAGACCTGCTGACTCAACAGAGCTCGCTCGAGGAGATTTTCGTGAATCTGGTCAGCGAGCGAACGGGCACGTCATCGTCATGACCGGCGCCAGGTTCAACGGTCGGGGTGTCTGGGCAATCTACAAGTTCGAGATGGCGCGCTTTCGACGCACGTGGCTACAGAGTCTGATCACGCCTGTCATTACGACATCGCTGTACTTCGTCGTGTTTGGAGCGGCGATTGGTTCACGCATGTCGCAAGTCAATGGCGTTCCCTACGGCGCCTTCATCGTGCCAGGCCTGATCATGTTGTCACTCCTGACGGAGAGCCTGTCGAACGCGTCGTTTGGAATCTTCTTTCCCAAGTTTACTGGCACCATTTACGAGCTGTTGTCCGCGCCGATATCCGCATTCGAGACCGTGCTCGGCTATGTCGGGGCCGCCGCTAGCAAGTCCGTGATCCTCGGACTCGTCATACTCGCAACGGCGTCGATGTTCGTGCCACTCAAAATATTGCATCCGGTCGCGATGGTTTCGTTCCTGTTGCTGACCGCGATTTCCTTCAGCCTGTTTGGCTTCATAACAGGGATCTGGGCCAAGGGCTTTGAGCACCTGCAGTTCGTACCGATGCTGGTCATTACGCCGCTCACGTTTCTTGGCGGTGCCTTCTACTCCATCGACATGTTGCCGCCAGCCTGGCGAACGATCACGCTGTTCAACCCGGTGGTGTATCTCATCAGCGGGTTTCGCTGGAGCTTCTACGGCAGCGCGGACGTCAGCGTTGGCGTGAGCCTCGTGGCAACGCTGGGATTCTTTGCGTTGTGTCTTGCACTCGTGGCCTGGATCTTCAAGACCGGCTATCGGCTCAAGAACTAAGCCGCGCTACTCGTAGCGCAGCGCGTCGATCGGGTCGAGGCGCGCGGCTTTGCGTGCCGGATACAGCCCGAATATCACGCCCACCAGTCCGCTGACCACGAGTGCCAGCACGACGATATCCGGGCGTACCACTAACGACCAGCCGAACTGTGCCGACAGGAGCTTGCCGGCACCAATGCCGAGCGCCACCCCGATCACGCCGCCGATCGCGGCGAGCGCCAGCGCCTCGACCAGGAACTGCGCGAGAATGTCGCCGGGTTGTGCGCCCACGGCCAGGCGGATGCCGATCTCCCGAGTCCGCTCGGTGACCGAGACCAGCA
>JAGRJB010000196.1 GCA_020442965.1 Pseudomonadales bacterium | reverse complement strand
TTTCATGCAGCGGCGCTGGCGCGTCTTGAATTTTCTCACTGATTTCCGGCGGCTGAACCGCCGCATGCACAACAAGTCGTTCACCGCGGACAACCAGGCAACCATCATCGGCGGTCGCAACGTGGGCGACGAATACTTCGATGCGGGTCAGGGCGTCTCCTTCGTCGACCTCGATGTGCTGGCGGTTGGCCCGGTGGTCAACGACGTGTCAACCGATTTCGACCGGTATTGGGCGAGCGACTCGTCCCATCTGGCCGCACGCGTATTGAAACCTGTGAGCCAGACAGCCATTGCGGAGGTTGCAGCAGCCGCTTCGCGGGTCGAGAACGATCCCGCTGCCGTCGCTTACAGGCAGGCAATCGCCAATTCGCAGTACGTCCAGCAGGTGCTTGCACGTCAGTTGCCCTTCGAATGGGCCACCGTGCAGATGGTTAGCGACAACCCAGCCAAAGGGCTGGGCCGTGCCAGGGACGACGAACTGCTGTGGACGCGGCTCAGGCAGATCCTCAAGGCGCCGACGCTCGAGCTGGAGTTGGTCTCGGCCTACTTCGTACCCGGTAAACAAGGGGTCGAGTACTTCAGCGCTCTGGCTCAGCAAGGAATCAAGGTCACGATACTAACGAATTCGTTGGCAGCCACCGATGTTGCCGCTGTACACGCAGGCTATGCCAAACGGCGCAAACCGATGCTCGAGGCGGGCGTTGCGATCTTCGAGATGACGCCCGAGTTCTCGCCGGCACCCACCAAGGGCCAGGGACCGCTGGGCAGCTCGGGCGCCAGCCTGCACGCGAAGACGTTTTCGATCGATCGCTCGCGCGTCTTTGTCGGCTCGTTCAACTTCGATCCCCGCTCCGAACGGCTCAACACCGAACTCGGATTCGTGATCGACAGTCCGACCATGGCGCAAGCAATTGCCGATGCGTTTGCCGTGGTCATTCCCGAGCGTGCCTACCGGGTTCGCCTGAACGACGCCGGGGCGCTGCAGTGGGTCGTGCAGCGCAATGGCCAGGACAACGTTTACGATCAGGAACCCCGCACCGGCTTCTGGCGGCGGGCCTTCGTCGCCGTGTTGTCCGTGCTGCCGATCGAATGGCTACTTTGATGAAGTCTCGGGGCCGGCAGGAATAACTACTGCGACGCCGTGACTCATGAGCTGAGCGGCGGTCGCGCGAGCGGCCTGGAGTGCCTAATCGGAAACGCGAATACCGTCGTCTATCAGATCGGACGGAAAGACGATCACCCGCGCACCTTCATTCAAGCCGCCCAACACCTGCGCGTACTCCGTGCCGCGTCGCCCGATTTCAACGGCACGCAAATGCGCGCGGCCGTCCTCGACCACAAAAGTGCGCCACGCATTCTGGCGCCGGAATATCGCGCTGGTCGGAATCTTGAGCACGTCCTCCCCCGTCCAAGTCACGATGGCCGCTTCGACCCGGTAGCCAGCGCCGAGCGTAGCCGGCGGATCGACGAGATCGCCGATGACATTGACGCGCTGCTCCTCGACCCCGAGTGTCGAAATCTTGGTGAAAGCGCCGGGTTCGACGTACCGCACCTTGCCGAGCAGCACGTGATCGCCACCCCAATTGGTCGCTCGAATCTGATCGCCCGGATGCACTTGTACGGCATCCTCGGTGAGCAGATCGACGATCAGCTCGAGACCGCCGGAGCCACCTAACTCGAACAGGGGTGCACCGGCTTGCACGACACGCTCGCTCTCCTCGACGACGCGCAGAATGGTGCCACTGACCGGTGCGCGCACCTCGATCGTCACCGCGGCGTTTGCGGTGCCGCTCACCCCGAGCAGACGTGCACGCGCGCTGTCGACTTCTGATCGAGCCGCCGCTAGCGTGGCACGCGCGCTGCTGGCGCGAGCACGCTCAGCCGCCGCGTTCTGTGAATAGCTGTCGCGACTCTCCGCGCTTACCAGGCCCTTCGCAAACAAATCC
>JAGRJB010000195.1 GCA_020442965.1 Pseudomonadales bacterium | reverse complement strand
CCGATATCGAGCGCCTGCGCGAACAAATCGCTCGCCTCGATCCCGTCGTGCGCCAGTACATTGGCCTTGGTGGCGGCAAGCTGAATCACACCATGCATGAAACCCCATAAGGTAATGCTAACGAGTGCCGGCGGTCCGACATCGGCGCGTATCGAGCCGTCGCGTAGCCCGGTATCGATCGCCGCGATCATGACAGCGTGTACGCAGTCGCCCGCGGCCACGCAGGCCGCTTCCGCGCCGTTCGCGTTGTCGATATCGGGCGAATGCAATTCGAATCTGGCCAAGGCTTCGAACTGCGCGGGCAGTTCGTGCGAGAAGGCGAGATAGGCGCGGCCCATGGCGCGCAATTGTGCGAGTCCCGTGGGGAATTGTTGCGCGCACACCGTGAATCGCCCGTGCAGACTCGACAGAGCGCGATCGGCGAGCGCGAATACCAGATCAGCCTTGTCCTTGAAATAGACGTATAGCAACGCGCGTGACAGCCGTGCTGCCCGAGCGACTTCGTCCATGGTCATGGCATCGAGGCCGGCCTGCAGACACACCGACTCGGCAGCATCGATGATCGCGCTGCGGCGACGTTCTTTCTCTTCGAGACGACGGTCAGCGACAAGACTCATCGCGTGATTCTAGAAAACGTGCTGACATAGTGTCAATAAATGGATGCTTGTCGAAAACGAGGCTGCATGGCGGGTTCATAGCTGAGAATTGGGCTAAAATATGTGCTATTGGGCGTATCAGTTCCTACATTGGATCGCCAGTGAGCTAATAATCACGATCTCGTCCGATCCTTGGGCTGCCTTCGTGAATAGGAACTCTTCTCATTTACAACTGATTGGGCAAGGTTGATACTTCGGAGACGGTGGATACTTCGACAGCACCCGCGCTTCTCTGCGATCTCGTCCAGGGCGAGTGTGCGTCTGTCTGCGCGCTGGACGACAATCAAGGCACCGCGCTCGCCCAACGCCTCCGCGATCTCGGCTTCGTGCCTGGCGCGAGCTGCGAAGTGGTCGCTCGCATGGCGCCAGGTGGCGATCCGATGGCGGTACGAGTGGCAGGTTCCACCTTCGCACTGCGCCGACGCGAAGCCAGCGTGATCTCCGTGACACGTCAGGATGCCGCCCATTCGCACGTCGCAGCGACCCCATGAACGACACGACGACTTTGCGTGATTTGTCGGCGACCGAGCTTGCACCGACCGCACCCGGCGCTCGAATCGGCGCGGACAAGTCGGGTGTGGTGCCGTCCGTCGATGCGCCTCTTCGCGTCGCGTTAGTCGGTGTGCCGAATTGCGGCAAGACCGCCCTGTTCAATCGACTCACTGGGAGCCGGCAGAAGGTTGCTAACTATCCCGGCGTCACCGTGGAGCGCAAGCTGGGTGAAATGGTCGGCGCGACCGGACGCCGGTACCGGATCGTCGACCTTCCCGGCACCTATAGCCTGATTCCGACCACGCTGGACGAGGCGATTACTCGCGATGTCATTCTCGGCCGCCTCGCGAGCGAGCCACCGCCTGAGCTGATTGTCTGCGTGGCCGACATGGTGCACTTGCCCGTTGGCCTCAAGTTGTTATTGGACATCAAGCGACTTGGTCTGCCGATGATCGTCGTGCTCAATCGTGCGGACGCGGCCGAACGTGCGGAGCTACGAGTCGATGCACGGCGACTGTCCGCGGAACTCGGCGTCCCGGTGGTCACTACCATTGCGATCGCGAAGGGCGGCACCAGTCAACTGCTCGAAGCGCTGGATCGGCACGTTCGACCGGCTGAGCGGACCGGCGCTCTCGACTGGCAGGCACCTACCGTGGAGGAAACGCTGCAGACACAACAGAATGCGCGTGCGCTGCTGAACGTGTGCGGCTATCGCGAGCCCGCGATCCAGCGCTGGCAGCGTCGATTCGATGCCATCGTGCTGCACCCGGTCGCCGGCATGGCGTTGTTGGCAGCACTGTTGTTCGTCGTCTTTCAAGCGGTGTTCAGTTGGGCTGTGCTGCCGATGGAGCTGATCGCGACCGCTGTCGCGAGCGTCGGCGATTGGGTGAGTGGGTCGCTATCGCCGGGACCATTGCGTAGCCTGTTGGTCAATGGCGTGATCGCGGGCGCGGGTAGTGTGTTGGTGTTCTTGCCGCAGATTCTCATTCTCTTTCTTTTCATTCTGGCGCTCGAGGACAGCGGTTATCTACCACGGGCCGCCTACCTACTCGATCGGGTCATGGGCAGCGTCGGACTCTCGGGCCGTGCGTTCATTCCGCTCCTCTCGAGTTTCGCATGCGCGATTCCCGGGATCATGGCGGCGCGCACGATTCCCTCCTGGCGTGACCGGATTTCCACGATCATGGTTGCACCACTCATGACCTGTTCGGCACGGTTGCCCATCTACGCGCTGTTGATCGCCGCGTTCATTCCCGCACGCTCGTGGGGACCGTTCAATATTCAGGGGCTGGTGCTGTTCGCCCTGTACTTCGCGGGGATTGCCAGTGCGCTCGCGGTCGCCTATGTGCTCAAGCGAACCGTGAGACGGGGAGAGTATTCGCCATTGATGCTCGAACTGCCGGACTACCAGTGGCCCAATCTGTCCAACTTGCTGCACGGACTGTGGGACCGAGTGCGGATCTTCCTGCGTCGAGTCGGTGGGATCATTCTTTCGTTGATGGTCGTGCTTTGGTTCTTGTCCAGCTATCCGGGAGCGCCGGCCGGAGCGACGCAACCCGCGATCTACTACAGCTTCGCTGGCATGATCGGTCGCACGCTTGAATATGTGTTCGCGCCGCTGGGCTTCAATTGGCAGATCTCTATCGCACTGGTGCCAGGCATGGCGGCGCGCGAAGTGGCCATCGGGGCGCTCGGCACGGTGTATGCCATGTCGGCCAGCAGCGATGAGCTCGCGAGCTCGCTCGCGCCCATCATTGGCGCGTCCTGGAGTTTTGCAACCGCTTGTTCGCTGCTGGCGTGGTACGTTTTTGCGCCACAGTGTTTGTCGACCCTAGCGGTTGTCAAACGAGAGACCAATTCCTGGCGCTATCCGTTGATCATGGCGGGCTACCTGTTCGCTCTTGCGTACATCGGTGCGTTCGTGACTTACCGCGTGGTGCGTGCTCTCGGCTGGGGGGCAGCGTGATTACGGCGCTGCAAGACGTTGTTGTGGCCTTGCTCGTCATCAGCGCGGCACTCTATGCCGCGTGGGCGCTACTGCCTGCGGCGCGCCTGCTGCGGGTGTTGATCGCTCTGGATCGCGCGGCGCAGACGCGCCAGTGGTTAGCCGGATCGCGGCGCCTTGTGATCGAGCCAATGCTGCGGCGAACAGCCGCGAAGAGCGCGGGCAGTTGCGGCGATTGCGCCGCGCACAAGCCGGGTAGTCCGCCGCGCTAGCGCGGTGGCGGCTAGTCGCGGAAGTTCTCGAATTGCAGCGGCCGATCGAAATCGGTCTTGCGCAACAACTGGATCGCCTCCTGCAGGTCGTCGCGCTTCTTACCGGTCACGCGTACCTTGTCGCCTTGAATCGTGGCCTGGACTTTCAGCTTCGCATCTTTGATCAGGCGGGTGATCTTCCTGCCCGATTCGCCATCGATTCCATGCCGCAGCGTCACTTGTTGACGCGCACGCGCCAGATTGCTGTGCGCATCTTCTACTTCCATGCATTTGGGATCGAGCCCGCGTTTGGCGAGCCGCGTAGTTAGTATATCCAGCATCTGTTTGAGCTGATATTCGGCCGGCGCCTCGAGTGAGATGACGGCATCTTGCAATGCGAACGTCGCCCCGCTGTCCTTGAAGTCGAAACGCTGCGCCAGTTCACGATTGGCCTGATCGACCGCATTGGCGCATTCGTGCGAGTTGAGCTCCGAAACGATATCGAAAGATGGCATTTATGGCGCTCCCTACTTGCCAGCGGTCAGTCGAACGCCTTGATCGGGAAACCGTCCGCGCCCGTGCGCCAGGGTGTCCAGACCAGAGCTACTTCACCGATCGCGAGATCCGATTTGCGCGGGGTCACTGCTGTTTCTGTGAGCACGATCGCCGCAGGATCGAGCGACTGTGTCAAGGTGGCGATTTCCGCCTCACATTCCTGCTGCATCGCCGTCAGCCGTTGCTGCAGCACATCGAGACTTTCCTCTGCCTGCGCGACATCCTGTTGCTCGCTACCAATTCGTTTGGCCTTGTTGATCGCGGTGGCGGCTCGTCCGACACTGGTGGCAGAAATAGCCTTGCGACCAAAGAGCGCGCCGAGCACCGTTGTTCCGATGGAAACCACGGTCTGCAGCCGCTGCGACGACAACTGGCTCTGCTCGCGGACATGTTTGTCCGCGGCACGCCGCACCTGATCCTGGAGTCTTTGAATCTTCTGCGCGTACTTGCCGCGCAGGACTTCGACTGCGTCGTCGCGCTGTTCACGCGCGGCATGGGCGAGCCGCGCACGAAAGTCACCCTCGGCTTCTCCAGGCAAGGATGTCATTTTGAGGCTATCGGCAACCCAGAGTTGTGCGCGCTGCCGTTCGTACAGAAAGGCAGCCAGTTGTTTGCCGAACGCTTGATACGCCGCGGCGCGCATCGCGGCGCCCGGCAAGTCATCATAGCCAGCGGTACCGTCGCTTGGCGAACCAAGCAGGCGCGACCTGAAATCGGCATTCACCAGCGCTTCTTCCCACAGCACCCGCTTGCCATCGTCACCGAGCGGCGCGAGGTAGCAAGTAGTCTGCCACTGGTCGAGCTTCAGTTTGCTATCGATGAAGTGCAGTTTGGCGGAGCCCAGTACCATCGGTCGATAGTTGATCGGGCCCCCGCTCACATTGGACGGCAGGAAGTACTCGGTCACGTCGCCGGCGATGCTCGGGCGTGTCGCTGCGGCAGGGATCGCGGGGGCGTTCGAGGGCTGTGGCGCAGTACCGACCGTGTTCGTGGTCGAGCTGCTCGCTAGTGCACTTCTTCGCGGTGCCATCAAACGGCTGATTTCGGTGCCAGTCAGCGGGCCACGCAGGTAAGAAAGCGCCCAACGACTCTTCATCAGGATGGGTGCATTTTCGTGCACGTTGCGCAGCAAGAACACGCGCTGCGTCAGACTCGACATCATCTTGTCCAACTCACTGCGCTCGAGAGCCGCGCCCGCCAGAGCACTCTCCAGGCCATCGAGCAAACGTAGTTTGTCGCGCTCGGTTTGCAGACGACCAATCAGCCAGGTACCGCAGTTGGCGAGACCCTTGTAGTCGAGATCGACCGGATTCTGCGTCGCCAGGACGCAGCCCAGCCCGAATGCCCGCGCCTGTTTGAGCAAAGTCAGCATCGGCTGCTTGCTCGGCGGATTCGCCGTGGGCGGGAAATAACCGAAGATCTCATCCATGTACAAGATCGCACGCAACGACGACGTGCCGGTCTGCGTTCGCATCCAGGTGATGATTTCGTTCAGCACGAGCGTGACGACGAACATACGTTCGCTATCGGAAAGATGTGCGATTGAAATGATCGAGATGCGCGGCTTGCCGGCCGGCGTGAACAGCAGTCGCTGTGCGTCGAGCGGCTCGCCTGTCAGCCACGTGGCGAAACCCGGTGAAGCGAGCAGATTGTTGATCTGCATGGCAAGTTTGAGACGGTCTTTGGCGGGATAGAAAGTTTCGAGATCGAACGCACCCACCCGATCGAAGGCCGGTTTTTGTACCGCGTTGATGAGGCTCGCGATGTCGAGCGTCGTGCCTGCGCGCCAGGCAGTCTCGATGATGCTGGCGAGCAGAATGTGTTCCCGGCTCGTCAGCGGATCGGCATCGACACCCAGCAGGCTCAGCAGTCCGGCAACGACTGCGCCGATCCGATCTCGTAGTGCACCGCCATCCGCCAACTGCTCGGGTGGCGGTGCGGCGAACGAGCGCAGGACGGACAATGGCAGGCCCGTCTCCGCCCCGGGCGTGTAGATGGTGACATCGGTCGCATCGCGGAAGCGGGCGATCCGCTCTGGTTGTTGCTGCCAGTCGGCGAGACCCTTGCGCCAGTTGTCAGCCGTCTGCTGCGCTAACGCATCCAACGAGACGCCTCGCCGTTGTGCCTCGGTCGGATCGACCCACGGTCGAAAATTTTGTGCCGTCAGATCCGGGAAGGCGAGCAGCAGATTGCCGAGATCACCCTTCGGGTCGATGCAGATGGCGGGCACGCCGTCGATCGCCGCTTCCTCCAGCAAGGAAAGACAAAGCCCGGTCTTGCCGCTGCCGGTCATGCCCACGCAGACCGCGTGTGTCGTCAGATCCTTGGAGTCATAGAGAACCAGCTCGTCCCGCAATTGGTTCGATTCGGCGTTGAATTCCTTGCCGAGATAGAACACGCCCAGTTTTTCGTAGTCCACAGCCATGTCTTGCTCCCGTCGGCGTCTGCCGAGTGGCCGCGCCTTCGCGCTGATTCTACAACGTGGCATGCTGCGCAGCCGCAATGTTTCCTGATGCTTGCACGTGTTGCGTTATCGAACGTGCTGCGATCATCCGCTCCGCCTGGCTCACTAGCGGAGCGCCGGGAATCAGGCTCAATCGCTGCCGAGCAACGCGTGGCAGTCGCGGATCTATCGCTCGAGTCGCGGAATTCTACTGCACGCGCACGAACCATTTAACATCATCAGTCGGTGCCAGCCGACAGTCATACTAACAATCGAGCGTTCTCGCTGCAGCGAACAATCCATGTCGGCTGCACACGACGCTCAGGTGGGTTCCGCAGACAGTGGTGCATGGTGCATATTGGCCGGGCAAGCACCGGGAGGTATCGCTATGGCATCTGACGGCACCATCAACGCTAACGACTTGGACAACCCCGTTGACGGGTATCGCGACGATGCTAGCGAGCCAGCGCGATTGACTGAACACCAAAGAGGCGCCGGTGGCATTGGCCTGGCTGTGCTCAGCGCAGCAGCTCTGGCGGCCTGCGGCGAAACCTCCACCGGAGGATCAGCCGCCGAAGTCGTTAGCGTAACGCCGCCAGCAGGTGCGCCGCCCGGCGCGATGCCTCCAGGCACGATGCCGCCCTCGGTGATGCCGACGCCGCCGGCACCGAGCCCCATGCCGCCAGCTCCGACACCACCCGCGCCGACACCCCCGGCGCCCACGCCGCCAGCTCCAACACCACCCGCGCCGACACCCCCGGCACCGAGCCCCACGCCGCCCGAGCAGCAACCGTTTGTCGCGGACCCGTGGCGTACCTTGAACCGCTACGCCTATGGCGCAAGCAAAGCCGATCTCGCGCGCGTTCAGGCGATGGGCGCGAGCGCATGGTTTGACGAGCAGCGCGCAGTTCCGGCGGGTGACGACGCAGCGACCCAGACGCGTCTGAGCAATGCGCGTCTGCGCATCGAGTACGGCGCGGACGCGCGTTGGCCCGCCGTCAACGAAAACCGCGGGCTGACCGCCCTCAATAAGAGTGCCTCACAACTGTGGAGCATTCTCGAGAACCGCGACAACGTACCTTGGGAAGAGAAGATGCGGCCGGTGATGGAGGTGCGCGTTGCCACGTGGATTCGCGCGGTGCACTCGCCACAGCAATTGCGCGAACTGATGGCCGAGTTCTGGCACAACCATTTTCACGTGGTGGCGGAATCGGACGAAGAAATCGCCGTTCTGTTCCCCACCTACGACGCGCTCATCAGACAGAACGCCTTCGGGAATTTCCGCAGCTTCATCGAAGCCATTGCGCGTCATCCCTGTATGCTGTTCTACCTTGACAATGCCTCTAACTATCTGAGCCCAGCCAACGAGAACTACGCGCGCGAGTTGCTGGAGTTGCACACGCTGGGCGCTCCCAACTATCTCGCCGAGCGCTACGCCTCGCCCGCTGACGTACCGCGCAATGCGGACGGTGTCGCGACCGGCTATCTGGATGCCGACGTGCGGGAAGTCGCGCGTGCGTTCACCGGTTGGACCGTCGCGAACGGCGCCTGGTCCGGGCCTGATAACACCGAGTTACCCGACACCGGGCAGTTTCTCTACAAGCCAAACTGGCACGACAAGACCACGAAAACGGTGCTTGGTCAGACGATCGCCGCCGACCAGCCTGATCTGGCGGACGGTCGACAGGTGCTCGATATTCTCGCCAAGCATCCGGGCACGGCTCAGCACTTGTGCACCAAGCTCGCGCGTCGTCTGCTCGCGGATGAACCACCGGCAGCCGTGGTGAGTGCGGCGGTCACGGCTTGGCTCGCGGCGCGCGAGAGTCCGACGCAGATCGCGTCGGTCGTCAGAGCCATCTTCGATGCCGGTGCGACGCTCGATGGCAGCGTCCGCAAGGCTCGGCGCCCGTTCGAGGCCGCAGCTGCACAGATGCGTGCAATCGACGCGGAGGTAAAGCCTGACGGCTATCTGTTCTGGCTGATGGAAACGCAGAACTATCGCCAATTCGGCTGGCCGGCTCCCACCGGTCATCCAGACGTTGCCGGTGCCTGGCTCGGCGCCAGCAGTCTGCTGGCGCGCTGGAACGCGGCTCAAGCGATCGCCAACAAGGACACCTCGTTCATGACATTCGATCCTGACGCGACGATCGCGATCAATGGTCGGACGAGTCGCCAGTTGGTAGACGAATGGTTGTCACGAATGATGCCCGTGCCGCCGCCACAAGGAATGCGTGACGATCTGTACGCGTTGCTGCCCAATGGCAAGTCACCGGATCTCCCACCTGCCGGTGAAGCCGACTGGGTCAGTTATCGCATGCGTCTGACGATCGCGTCGATTGCGATGCTGGCTGACTTCCAGTACCGCTGAGCGAACGTCGTCAGCGTTGGTCACGAACAGTTTTTCCAAGGAGAGCGCTCATGCTCACGAGAAGAGATTTCCTCGCCGCCAGCACGATTGCCGGCGCCGCCGCGGCCGCGGGCCTGACACGTGTCGCGTTCGGTCAGCAAGCCAACAACGCGCCCATCCTGCTTGTCCTGTCACTGCGTGGCGGCATGGATGGCCTGCACTTCGTAGCCCCGGTCAATGACACTAACTATATTGCCCAACGACCCACGACCCTGCGCGTTGCGGATTCCGGCGCTACAGCTGGCTGGTCGGTGGCCAGCCAGTCCGGACTGGACTTTCGTGCACACGCTGCGACGGTTGCACTGCGCGAGCTGTATCAGTCGCGGTCGCTGGCGTTTGTGCACGCTACCGGCCTCATGAATCCGTCGCGTAGTCACTTCGATGCGATGGATATGATGGAGCGCGGTGTGACCGATCGCGCGGCGCCGCTGCGCACGGGCTGGCTTACTCGCTACCTGTCCGGTCTGGGGGGCGCTGACGACGGCTTCAAATCGGCAGCAATCGGCTCCGGCCTGCCCGCGCTGTTTCTCGGCGCCGAGCAGACGCCGTCCGTCTCCAATCCGAACGATTTCAGGTTGTGGGTCGACGACTATCTGCGGCCGTATCAAATGAAGATTCTGAATGGCAGCTTTGCCGGGGCCGATCCGGTGAGCACGGCGATGCGCCGGATGTTGAACACGGCCGATGTCTTCGAGCAGAAGATCCCACGCGCGGCCAACGGCGCGCGCGTGCCCTACCAACCTCGCGCCGGCGTGAGCTATCCTGCCGATTGGCCGGCCGGGGAACTTTCCGGCGCCCTGCAGGCGGTCGCGCAGCTTGCCAAGCTGGATGTCGGGTTACAGCTGGCGACCGTGGATTTCGGCGATTGGGATCATCACGATGGCCAGGAATGGCGTTTCCGGTCACGAGTTGCAGCGTTGTCGACCGCACTGGCGGCGTTCTGGTCCGACATGCAGGATTTTCAGTCGCGGCTCGTCATCGTCACCGTCAGCGAGTTTGGCCGTCGTCTCAAGTCTAACAATTCGGGCGGCACGGATCATGGTCACGGCAATGTCATGATGTTGCTCGGCGGTCCAGTGCAAGGCGGCAAGCTCTACGGGCAGTGGCCGGGCCTCGCGCCTGACCAGCTGGACGAGGGCGACCTCGCGGTTACGACTGACTACCGTGCGGTCGTCGCCGAGATCATGACCAGGCTGCACCCGGGGAGCGATGCGGCCACCCTGTTTCCAGGCTTTGCTGCTGCGTCTCCTGCTTTGGGTCTGATCGCCTGACACACCGCGTTGGCGTGCGCTGGCCGTCACGGGCCGGGCGGCCGAGCGGCGGCTGGCTTGACGGCATGGGTCCGCGGCAGTGATACTCGTCCCATGAATTCACCCCGAGGTGTGCGGAATTGCTGGTGGCGCCACTCCTGACGGAGCGGGCGCTGGTCGCGTTTAGATAGTTTCAAGTTCACGCCAGAACCCATCTCCGGCAGGCCTTCCCGGGATGGGTTTTTTATTGTCTGCGAGTTACCGATGCTAACGATCAATACAGAGTCATGAAGCCGCCATTTGATATTGCTGGTGATCTCGACACGCCGGTGTCGGCCTATGCCAAGCTCGCGAGCTTCGGGCCACGCTTCCTGCTCGAGAGCGTCGAGGGCGGCGAACGCTTGGCGCGCTATTCCTTTATCGGATTTGGCAAGTCGCAGGAAGTGCGCCTTGATGCACGCGGGCTTTGGCTCGATGGGGAGAAAACGCCGCGCCCGGATAGTCAGATGGCCTTGTTAGCGGCGTTGCGCGCTGCGCTCGCGCGTGTGCCACGCCCGGCTCCCGACGTTGATGGGATTCCGCTCGCGGGCGGTTTAGTAGGCTTTTCCTCGTACGATCTGGTGCGCTACTTCGAGCGTTTGCCGCAGCAGATACGCGCCACATCGCCGGTGCCGGATCTACACTATGTGGCACCGGAATCCCTGCTGGTGTTCGATCACCTGACCCGCGCGATCGCGTTGTTGCATGCGGGGACGGACGGCGAGCGTCGTGCGCTGCGCACCGAAGTCATTCAGGCACTGCGCGGCGGGCTGCCGTACCGTCGGCGCGACGCGCTCGGGTTCGGTGCTGCCGCCGCGTCACTATCGCGTGACGATTACATCCAGCGCGTCCTGAGGGTCAAAGAATACATTGCGGCGGGCGATGTCTATCAACTGGTACTGGCATCACGTTTTTCCGGGCGACACTCGCTCGATCCCTTTCAAGCCTATCGCGCGCTACGGTTGATCAATCCATCGCCGTACATGTACTACTGTGAGCTCGGTGATGTCACGGTGGTGGGCTCTTCGCCCGAGGCGCTGGTCAAGTTGCACGCTGGGCGAGCGGAGCTGCGACCTCTCGCCGGAACTCGCCCACGGGCAGACGACCCGGTTCTCGATGCTGCACGTGAGACCGAGTTGTTAGGTGATGTCAAGGAGAACGCTGAGCACGTCATGCTGGTCGACCTGGCGCGTAACGATTTGGGCCGGGTCGCACACCCGGGCAGCGTGCTCGTCGACCCCTATCGGGTGATCGAGCGTTACAGCCACGTGATGCATATCGTGAGCGGTGTGAAAGGGCAGCTCGCAGCGAATCACGACGCCTTCGACCTGTTTGCAGCGACATTTCCCGCGGGTACCCTGGTCGGAGCGCCAAAGGTCCGTGCCATGGAGATCATCGATGAACTGGAGCCCGTTCAGCGCGGGTTGTATGGCGGCACGGTGGGCTATTTCGGTGCGCGCGGCGATCTGGATCAGGCGATCACCATCAGGACGCTGGTGTTCAACGGTGATGAATACAGCTACCAAGCGGGTGCCGGTATTGTTGCCGACAGCGTTCCGGCGGCGGAATACGCTGAAATCATCGCCAAGAGCGGCGCGATGGCCCGTGCGCTCGAGATGGCCGCGGGGGGGTTATGAGTCCCAAGCTGCTGCTGATCGACAACTACGACTCATTTACCTACAACCTCGTACAGGCATTCCTGGTGCTTGGTGCCGAGGTGATTGTGTATCGCAACGATGCAATCAGTGTGAGCGAAGCGCGTGAGCTTGGGCCCACGCATCTGTGCATCTCGCCGGGGCCGGGTACGCCGACGCGCGCTGGCGTCTCGATCGAGATGATCAAGGCCTTTGCGGGTGCGGTGCCGATACTCGGCGTGTGCCTCGGGCATCAGTCGATCGTCGAGGCATTCGGTGGCCAGGTCGTACGAGCGGAGCGGCTGATGCATGGCAAGACCTCAGTGATCTCGCACGACGAAGAAGGCGTGTTCGTCGGCTTGCCGCAGCCCGCGGAAGTCGGCCGCTATCACTCTTTGATCGCTGCGCCGGACAAACTACCGTCAGCGTTGATTGTTACGGCGCAAACGTCCGACCAGGAGATCATGGGCGTTCGCCATCGGGACCTTCTTGTCGAGGGTGTGCAATTTCACCCTGAGAGCGTGCTGACGCCGGACGGCCCCAAGTTGCTGGGTAACTTCCTGGCGCTCCACTATGACCGCTGACATCCCGATCGCCACGGCAATGCTGCGCGGGTTTCTCGAACGTTTGTTGGAGCGCCAGAACCTTAGCGAGGCCGAATCGGTCGCATTGCTGCGGGAACTGGCGACCGCCGATGTTCCGCCGCCACTCGCCGGGGCCGTTCTGGCCGCGCTGCGCGCCAAGGGCGTGGTGGCCGCAGAGCTGCGCGGCTTTGCGCTCGCAATGCGTTCGCTCGCTCGCCGACCTGACATCCCGACGGATGCAGTGATGGTCGATATCGTTGGCACGGGAGGTGATGCCTCGGGCAGCCTCAACCTATCGACCGGTGCCGCGTTGCTAACAGCGGCGTGTGGTGTGGGAGTGGTGAAGCATGGAAATCGCTCAGTCTCCAGTCGCTGCGGAAGTGCCGACGTGCTGGAGTGTCTCGGATTGGGGTTGCCGCTCGATGAGCAGTCTGCCGGTCGCTGCTTTTCCGAAACAGGGTTCACGTTCCTGTTCGCGCCGCACTATCATCCGGCCATGAAGGCCGTCGCGCCCATTCGTCAGGCGCTCGGTGTACGGACGATTTTCAACATCCTCGGGCCCCTCACCAATCCTGCCCAGCCACCCTATCACGTGTTAGGAGCATTCGATCTGGCGACCGCGCGGCTGATGGCGGCGACGCTCGCCGGCCTGCCGACACGTCGCGGCTTCGTGATTCATGGGGCCGATGGTTGGGACGAACCGACGCCGATCGGACCTTTCAGGCTGTTCGACGTCCGCGACGGTGCGGTGACGGAATCCGATCGGTCACCGGAGGACTATGGTCTGGCGCGCTGCACGGCCCGGGACTTGGCTGGTGGCGACGCGGTGCACAACGCCGCGGCATTGGGCTCGACGCTCAGCGGTGAGGATCGTGGGCCGCACCGCGACGCACTATTGTTAGGCGCGGCGCTGGCGCTCGAAGTGACGGGCAATGCAACCGGGCCTCGCGATGGCGTGGAGCGCGCCGCCAAGGCGATCGAATCCGGCGCGGGCGGCGAGCTGTTGCGACGGCTCGCGCGGTTCAAGCGCGCATGACCGATTTCCTGCACGACATGGCGGTGATGAGCCGACAGCGCGTCGACGTCGCGACCGGGGCGATGCCGGCAGTGGAGCTGCTGGCGCGAATCAAAGATCTGGCGGCGCCGCCGTCACTGCGACTGGGCGGCGGATTCGATCTGATCGCCGAGGTGAAGCTGCGGTCACCGGCCGTTGGCCTGCTGCAGTCGACGACCAGCACTCCTGCGACCGATCGCGTCGTCGCCTATGCCGGCGCCGGCGTCGCTGCCGTGTCGGTTCTGACGGAGCCGACCCGCTTCGATGGATCGATGTCAGATCTAACGACTGCCGCCGATGCACTAACACCGCTCGCTGTCCCGGCGATGCGCAAGGATTTTCTGGTAGATCCGTATCAGGTGCTCGAGGCGCGCGCGTCAGGCGCCGGCGGTGTGTTGGTGATCTTGCGAATGCTGCCACGAGCGATCCTGGAGCAATTGATCGACACTGCGCTCGAGCACGGATTGTTCGTCTTGCTGGAGGCGTTCGACGAGGCGGATATCGAGCTCGCCGAAATCTTGGTCACGGCGCAAGCCAGCAGTCGTCACAAGTTATTAGTCGGAGTCAATTGCCGCGATCTCGTCAGTCTGCAGGTTGTTCCGGGCAGGCTCGAGTTGCTGGCGCCGAGGCTGCCGAGTAGCGTTCTGCGCGTTGCGGAGAGTGGCGTCGCAACGCCGCAGGACGCCGCGCGCATGGCCGCGGTCGGTTATCAACTGGCTCTGGTTGGTAGCGCACTGATGGTGCATCGGGATCCTGCTATCTTGATCGGTGCAATGCTCACGGCGGCCAGACGAGCCCTGGCATGACGGCGCTGTGGATCAAGATCTGTGGCATGACGACAGCGGCGGCAGTGGAGGCCGCACTGGCTGCAGGTGTCGATGCGATCGGCTTCGTGTTCGCGGCGTCGCCGCGTCGTGTGACCGTCTCCCAGGCGAACGAGCTGGCGGCACCCGCGCGCGGCAAGCTGCGCTGCATCGCGGTGACCCGACAGCCAGATCCCGCAGTGGTGGCCACGCTCCTGAGCGACTTCATGCCCGACGTGCTGCAGACCGACCACGAGGATCTCGCGCACCTGACGCTGCCGGACTCGCTCGAAGTGTTGCCCGTCTTGCGTGCCGGCTCGATTCTGCCTGCATCCCTGCCGCCGCGGGCAGTGTTCGAAGGTCCGACCAGCGGCAGCGGGCAGGTGGCGGACTGGCGGCAAGCAGCTGACGTGGCTGAGCGGACGCAAGTGATCCTGGCGGGTGGCTTGAGTGCCGCGAACATCCGCGCGGCGATCAAGGCGGTTCGCCCGTTTGGGGTTGACGTGTCGAGCGGCGTAGAGGACGCGCCAGGCGTGAAGAATGCTGCCAGAATCAGTAGCTTTGTGGCGGCTGCCAGAGCGGCAGCAGCGGAGATCGTTCGATGAAGTCATCCATCTCGCAACAGGAATCGGCACAGTTGTTAGCCGATGAAGTCGCCGGGAAATTTCCTGATGCCAAAGGACGATTCGGGCCCTTCGGCGGTCGTTATGTGCCAGAGACGCTCATTCCTGCGCTGGACCGGCTCGAGGCGGGAATTCGCGAGCACCTGCGCAGCACGGATTTCCAGGCTGAACTGACGCGCGAACTCACGAGCTGGGTCGGTCGACCCACTGCTCTCAGTCATGCGGCACGCCTGTCGGCCGCCTGGGGTGCGGATGTGTGGCTCAAGCGCGAGGATCTGGCGCACACCGGCGCTCACAAGATCAATAACGCGATCGGTCAGGCGCTGCTGGCAAAGCGTCTCGGCGCCAAGCGCATCATCGCCGAGACCGGCGCGGGCCAGCACGGTGTCGCGAGCGCTGCGGCGTGCGCGCGGATCGGTCTACCCTGCACGGTTTACATGGGTGCGGTCGATATGGAGAGGCAAGCCCCGAATGTGGGCCGCATCAAACTGTTAGGTGCCGAGGTAGTGCCGGTCACTGGCGGCGACCGCACGCTGCGCGCCGCGATCGATGAGGCACTGCGCGACTGGGTATCCGATCCGATCGATACTTACTACCTCATCGGTTCGGCGGTGGGTCCGCACCCCTATCCGTGGCTCGTGCGTGAACTCCAATCCGTCATCGGCCGCGAAGCGCGCGCGCAAATGCTCGCGCAAGCGGGAGCGTTGCCGGACGTCGTGTTCGCCTGCGTCGGCGGCGGTTCCAACGCGATCGGCAGCTTCGTGCCGTTTGTTGGCGACCAGAGTGTCGAAATCGTGGGGGTGGAAGCTGGTGGCACGAGTAGCGCGCTGGGCCGCAACGCCGCGACCCTGGTTTACGGTCGGCCCGGCGTCCTGCAGGGTAGTTACTCGTTGCTGCTGCAGGACGCCGACGGCCAGATTCAAGAGACAGAGTCTGTCTCGGCAGGGCTCGACTACCCTGGTGTGGGACCGGAGCATTCCCTGTTGCTCTGGGCGGGCCGGGTCCGCTACGAAAGTGCGACCGACGGCGAGGCACTCGCGGCACTCGCCGAATGTTCACGCTTGGAAGGAATTCTGCCGGCCATCGAGAGTGCGCACGCTTTTGCGCGCGCCAAGCGCTGGGCCGAGCGGCATCCGATGAAGCGCATTCTGATCACGCTCTCGGGACGCGGCGACAAGGACATGTCGACGCTGCAACGTACGCTGCTGGGTGACAATGGTGGACGGGCGCAACTGTGAGTGAGCAGCGAGAGCAATCTGTCGCACCACACGAGCGGATCACCGCGGCGATCACGGCCGCCAACACGAGAGGTCAGCCAGCAATTGTGGCCTTTTTGACCGCTGGCTACCCCGCCAAAGACAAGTTTCGCGCCCATCTGACAGAAATCGGCGCAGCGGCTGACGTGGTCGAGATCGGCGTGCCGTTTACCGACCCGATGGCCGACGGCATGACGATCCAGCGTTCGAGCCAAGGCGCACTCGCGCAGGGTGTCACGCTGCGTTGGTTGCTAGGCGAATTGCATGACATGCCGCGACCGCAAGCACCGCTCATTCTGATGAGCTATCTGAACCCCTTGCTGGCTTTCGGCTTCGATGAGTTGCCGGCGGCCGCGCAGCGCGCGGGTATCTGCGGCTTCATCGTGCCGGACCTGCCATACGATGAGAGCGACGATTTCCGGCGCGCACTGCGACGCGAAGGTGTCGCACTCATTCAAATGGCGACCCCGGTAACAACTGACAAGCGATTGCGTGAAGTGGCAGCAGTTAGTGAAGGCTTTCTGTACGCGGTCACCATGACTGGCACGACTGGCAAGTCCGTCGCCGTGCCGCAGGAGGTAACGACCTACCTCGATCGAGTCACGGCCGTGTCCCCGGTTCCAGTCTGCGCCGGTTTCGGCATCCGATCGGTCACGCAAGTTCGTGACCTGCAAAAGCATGTCGCGGGCGTCATCGTCGGGTCGGCGTTGGTCGAGGTGCTCGAGCAAGGCGGTGATCCGGGGGCGTTCCTGCGGTCGCTTCGTCCCGGCGAGTGAGCGTGCCGACCGCTGTAGCGAGCTCGAGGACGGGCTACCTCGGGCTGGCCGCGCTGCTCGCTGGGCTATCGATGGTGAGCCCGTTTTCGATCGATACCTTTTTTCCGGCTTTCCGCGCGATGGAGCAGGAATTCGGTGTCGCATCCTGGCAGATGCAGCAAACACTCACGGCTTACATGCTGCCTTACGCATTTACCGCAATTTTCTTTGGCCCCATGTCAGATGCCGTCGGGCGGCGCCCTGTGATCCTGTGGGGTTTGGCAATCTACACGGCGGGTTCGCTGGCCTGCGTGTTCGCGCCAAGCTTCGGGTCGCTGTTGGCGTTTCGTGTCGTGCAGGGAGCCACCGCGGGCGCCGGAATGGTCGTTGGCCGAGCGATCGTGCGCGATCTCTATCACGGGCCGCAGGCGCAGAAGCTGATGAGCCTGGTGTCGCTCATATTTGGCGTCGCGCCGGCGCTCGCGCCCGTCGTGGGCGGGTGGATCCACGTCGCCCTCGGTTGGCGCGCCCAGTTCGCGTTTCTGGCGCTGTTCGGCACTGCACTCGCTGTTACCTCTGCGCTCAAGCTGCCGGAGACTCACCCGCCAGAGCGTCGCACGCGTCTCGCAGTGCGGCAGCTACTAGCAGCATCAACCCGGGTCGCCGCTCATCGGGAATTCCTGTTGTTAGCCCTGGCGGCGGCACTCACGTTCGCTGGCGTGTTCGGCTACATTGGTGCCGCACCAGCGATCGTATTCGATCATTGGGGCTACAGCGAGACGCAGTTCTTCTGGTTGTTCTTGCCGGTCGTGGGCGGCTTCACCATCGGTGCGACCCTGTCCGGGCGCTTGGCTGGGCGCATCCCGCCGATGCGCCAGGCAGCGGTCGGCTTCGCGATCGGCGTGATTGCGTGTTCCGTGCGCGTGGTCCTGCATTGGCAGCTGGACGCCGTGCCGATCTGGCTGCAGCAGGTCATGCTCTTTCTGACTGGCATCGCCACACAGCTCATATTTCCGATCCTGACGCTGCGAATGCTGGATCTGTTTCCGGCAGCGCGCGGCGCGGCGGCATCGATGCAGACATTCGTGGCGCTGATCGTCGCCAGCATCACGATCGGCTTTCTGGTGCCGCTCGTGCAAGCAGATCTCACGCATCTGGCACTGCTGTCCGCCGCGGCTGTCTGGACTGCGCTGATTCTGTGGCGCATCGCTTGCCGCTCGTCCGCCAAGTCTTCAGAATGATCGACACGCTCCGCGTGTTGAGACAATCTCGGGGACCCAATCGTGTTGCAAGCTGTGCATCATCTGAACCTACTCGTTCGCGACATCGATGCGGCCGCTGCGCGTTACACCCAGTTGTTTGGAGTCGAAGTCGGTCCACGCGAGGAGCTGGCGGCCCGCGGCGTCGTGACGCGGCGCTTTCTCTGTGGCCCCACCTGGATCGTCCTGGTGCAGCCGACGCGTGCGGACACGCTGCCCGCAAAGCGGCTCGCCGAGCGTGGCGAAGGTCTGTTTTTGCTGTCGTTCGCGGTGCAGGATCTGGCAGTGGCAATGGACGCCGTGCATGCTGCGGGCGCTGCTACGACGACCGCAGCACCACGCATCGGTCTCGACAACTGGCGAATCGTCGATATCGATCCTGAGGATATATTCGGCGCCGACATACAGCTGTGCGAAGTGCAGCAATGACCGACGTCGAGGTCATTGGCGCCACCAACACCGATCGCATCATGCGAATCGCGCATCGCTTTCGTGGACCTGCTCACTCGTCCAATGGTGGGTATTGTGCTGGTTTGTTGGCGGCCCAGGTCGCGGCGCCGGTCGTGACCGTGCGCTTGGTACGGCCGCCGCCGCTGGAGTGCGATCTGTTAGTACAGAGTGTTCCGGGCGAACTGTCAGGTACGTTGCAGCTCATTGAACGGAACACTCCGGACGGTGACGACCGCGTGATCGCACTGGCGCGGCCCTCGGCGATGGTCCTGCAGGCGCCACGGCCGGCTACTTATCCAGAGGCGCTAGCCGCATCGCGACATTTTGCAGGCTTCAAGCACCATGCATTTCCGGAATGCTTTGTCTGTGGTACGCATCGCGAGCGCGGTGACGGCATGCGGCTGTTCGCCGGGCGGCTCGATAGCATGCGTGTCGCGGCGCCCTGGATCCCTGACCCGCTGTTAGCGGATGCGGATGGGAAGGTTTGCGCGGAATTCATTTGGGCCGCGCTCGATTGTCCCGGCTACTTCGTGGCCGCTCAAGACGGGCGCATGATGCTGCTCGGCGAGATCACCGCACAGGTGTTGCGACGTGTGCACACCGACGAATCGTGCACGGTGCTCGCCTGGCGCATCTCGGTAAGCGGCCGGCGCCATGAAGTGGGCACGGCGTTGTTCGATGACGACGGTGAGCCTTGCGCTGTCGCGCATTCGTGGTGGATCGAGCCGCGCCATTAGCGGGTGAATCAACTGTCAGGAGAATCGCCGCCACCACGCCACCACGGCACCAGCACACAGCGCCCAGCCCGGCCAGACAGGTTGTCGCGCCAGGGCTAACCACACGATTCCGCCCAATAACAGAACCGCGGCGAGCGTCACCCTATCGCGTCGTGCACGGTCGGCCTGAATCTCACGACGCAGTTCCTCGATTTCCAGCGCCTCGACGCCCAGTCGCAGACGTCCGTCTTCGGCACGCTCGGCCGCGACCCGCAGCAACGGGGGCAGGGCACGGACCGTATCGATCACGTCGGGCAACTGGCTGCGCATCGAGCGCAACACGGATCGTGTACTGAATCGGTCACGCATCCAGCTACGCAGAATCGGGCTCGCGGTCTGCCAGATATCGAGATCTGGATACAGGTCGCGCCCGAGCCCTTCGATATTCAGGAGTGTCTTCTGCAGGAGGATCAATTGCGGCTGCAAGGTCATGTTGAAGCGGCGCGAGATTTCGAACAGCCGCAGCAGTACGGTACCAAAGGAGATTTCCTTCAATGGCTTGTCGAAAATCGGCTCGCAAACCGTGCGTACAGCCGACTCCATTTCGTCGACGCGCGTAGTGCGGGGTACCCAGCCGGACTCGACGTGCAGGACAGCCACGCGGCGATAGTCCCGATTGAATACGGCCAGAAAATTCTCGGCGAGATAACGCTGATCGCGGAGATCGAGCGTCCCGACGATGCCAAAGTCGACGGCCGCATAGACGGGGTTTGCGGGGTCGTCGGCCAACACAAAGATATTGCCGGGGTGCATGTCGGCGTGGAAGAAGTTATGGCGGAACACTTGCGTGAAAAATATCTCAACGCCGTTTTCCGCTAGCTTGCGAATGTCGACGTCCAGTTCACGCAGTCGCGCCATGTTGCTGATCTGGATGCCGAAGATGCGCTCCATCACCATGACGTTCGTGCGGCACAATTCCCAATAGATTGCCGGCACGTACAAGAGCGCAGAGCCCGCAAAGTTGCGCTTGAGTTGTGTCGCGTTGGCTGCCTCGCGCATCAGATCGAGTTCATCGAGAATGGTCTTCTCGTATTCGCTTACTATCTCGATTGGCCGCAGGCGCTTGCTCTCCGCCCACCAGCGCTCCGCGAGCTGCGCCATCGCGTAGAGCACTTCGAGATCTCGCTCGATGAATTCGCGCATGGCCGGCCGCAACACCTTGACGATCACCGCGGTGCCCGGCGTTCCGTCGGCATTCTTGAGTCTTGCGGCGTGTACTTGGGCAACGGACGCCGCAGCGAGTGGTGTTACATCGAAGTCCACAAACAACTCTGCCGTAGATTTACCGAGCGCCGCTTCGATCGTCTCGCGCGCCAACTGTCCGTCGAACGGTGGCACCCGGTCTTGCAGCTTGGCCAACTCATCCGCGATGTCGAGCGGCAGAAGATCGCGGCGCGTCGATAGCGCCTGGCCGAACTTGACGAAAATC
>JAGRJB010000005.1 GCA_020442965.1 Pseudomonadales bacterium | reverse complement strand
ATCGTCTCGCTGATGGAAGAGCTGGAGGCGATCGACTGGTACAATCAGCGAGTACAAGCTTGCAAGGACAAAGAGTTGCGAGCGATCCTGGCGCACAATCGCGATGAAGAAAAAGAACATGCGGCCATGGTGCTCGAGTGGATCCGTCGCAAGGATCCGCAATTCTCCAAGGAAATGAAGGACTATCTGTTCACTGACAAGACGATCGCGCACGATTAGCCTGCGTTGGCACACGGCGGCTGAGCTTGTGCAGGTCAGTGTTACCACCGTGCGCTTGCGTGACGAGCTTCCGGCGTACGACGATGTGGTCGCTGCGCTGGCACCGGATGAGTTGCTGCGATCCCAGTGTTTGCGCGATCGCCGTATGGCCGCTCGCTATGTCAGTGTCCGCACATTCGTCCGGCAGTGCTTGAGTCGGTCGATCGGCCGGCCAGCTCGCGAGTTACGACTGTCGGCGAGCCTCGGCGCCAAGCCCAGTCTTGAGCGTGTCGCTGGCGACCCTGATCTGCGCTTCAGCCTTTCACATAGTGACGATCTTGCGGTGATCGCCATTGCGACTGGCCTCGAGGTCGGAATTGACATCGAGCGCGTGCGAGAGGACATCGATTCGGCGGCGATCGCACGGCGATACTTCTGGCCGCATGAGCTTGAATGGCTGGACGCTGCGCGGTCGGCAGCCGATCGCCAACAGCGGTTCTTTCGCTATTGGGTCGCGAAAGAAGCCGCCGTCAAAGCCCTGGGGCATACGCTGGCGCGCAGTCTCAAACACTGCGCGGTCCACGTCGGGCCAGCAGACGATAGTGCCGTGGCCCGATTGGCCGGCCTCGCGGGGCGACCTGTCGAGTTGACGCTGCGCTTTATCGACCTGGCGCCAGGCTTTTGCTGTGCAGTCGCGGCGGCCGGGCGCGATTGGGCGGTACGATTGGCCGATGTGAACGCCGTCACGATCGATGCGATGAGCTCTGCTAGAGTGCCCGCAGAATCCCTAGCGAACGACTAACAATGACCAAGATCCATCTGATCGCCGCAGCCCGGCCCAACTTCATGAAAATCGCGCCGCTCTGGCATGCGCTCGAGCGGAGCGTATGGTGCGATCCGGCGATCGTGCACACCGGTCAGCACTACGATCCGAACATGTCCGACGCATTCTTCCGCGATCTCAAAATGCCAGCGCCGCACTTTCATCTGGAAGTGGGCAGTGGCTCGCACGCAGAGCAGACCGGCAACGTGATGATTGCCTATGAGAGAGTTGCCGAGCGTGAGAAGCCCGACTGGATCGTTGTCGTGGGCGACGTGAACTCCACTGCGGCCTGCGCAATGGTGGGCGCCAAGCTCTGGATACCAGTCGTGCATCTCGAGGCGGGGTTGCGCAGCCGCGATCGCCACATGCCCGAAGAAATCAACCGGCTCGTTACCGATGCGATTGCCGACGTTTTGTGGACGCCGTCGCCGGATGCCGACGAGAATCTGCTCGCCGAGGGTGTACCGGCTGCGCGCATCACACGCATCGGCAACATCATGATCGATAGTTACGAAATGTTGCGCGGCGCGATCGAGGCGGATTCGACGCGCGATTCATTGCAGTTGGTAGCGCGTCAGTACGGCGTGGTGACTCTGCATCGGCCATCGAACGTCGATTCGCGCGAGACACTCGCGCAGCTCGTAGCCGCGCTTGCGCAGGTCGCAACGGCGTTGCCGCTGGTGTTCGCAGTGCATCCACGAACACGCAAGCGGCTCAACGAGTTTTCGCTGGTGCAAGAGCTGACTACCGCTGGCATAACGCTGGTTGATCCATTGGGCTATATCCAGTTCATGAATCTCGTTAGTGCTGCGCGCCTGATCATCACCGACTCGGGCGGCGTGCAGGAGGAATCGACTTACCTCGGTATTCCTTGTCTCACGTTGCGCGAGAACACCGAGCGTCCGATCACGGTGACCGAGGGCTCCAACCAACTCGTGAAGCCCGGTCAGCTCGCGGCGGTCGTCGGGACGTTATTGGGCGCCAAGACGCGTGCTACACGGCGTCCGGCGTTGTGGGATGGGAGAGCCGCCGAGCGGGCGGTGCAGGATCTCGCGAGGCGAATTGGACATAACCAGTAGCTTCCGATCGGTATTGAGCATAAGTCATTGAATTTATTAACTATAATGAAAGTGTGAACTATTGCGCATCTTGGGAACGGTACCCCTAAACAGGGGATTCTGGCCGCGCTTGTTCAGGGCACCATTGCTGCCACGAGACAACCGATTGGCCGCCCAGTGAGGACAACAGGTCCGATCGGGTGCAACTAGGTCAGCCGAAGTTTTCGGCACTTGAATTTGGACTATCAAAGGGACTCACAATGCGTAAATTTCTGGCTTTAGCGGTTTTGCTGGTTGCTGCGCCGATGGCGTCGCAAGCTGCGCCGCTCGCTCTCAACAGCGGTTGGCAGGGCTTTGACTGGTCTGGCTACGTAGCCGCACCGTTCGATCGTACGTTCGAGTTTACCGTTGCGGCTGGCGAGACCGCCGCATTGCGTGTAACGGACGCGTTTCTGTCGGGCGATCAGTTCTTGATATACAACTACAATCCGATCTTTGGAACGCTCGGCCTAACGAGTAGCCCGACGTCGTTCGGTGACAGCACGACCAGCTACGACGTCGCGTTTGCCGACTCGCGTTGGAGCAGTGGACAGTGGCTGCTCGGCGCCGGCGCATACTCCATCCGTGGTCTGGCGACACTCTCGCCATTCGGTGGCGGCGCAGGTGCGTTACGCGTCGACCGCATTTCGGTATCGGAACCCTCAGCGCTGGTCCTGATCATGCTGGCCGGTTTTGCGGCGTTCTTCTTCATGCGTCGCAGCTCGGTGAAAAAGTAGCGTTCGGCTGCCACCCGTGCACTAACCTATCGCGCGTGGTTGCGCGTTGGGACAAAAGACCCGCGAAAGCGGGTCTTTTGCTTTCTGCAGCCTGAGAACAGCCCGAATGGCCCGAGCGGTCCATAATCCCTGTTGATCGTCACTTGAGCTTCGTCCCTAAGCATGCTGTTCACGACCGCCGTTTTCGCCTTCCTGTACCTGCCTGTCGTCCTGTTGGGCTTCTACTGGATCGGCAAGCGCTCAACGAGGGGCGCTGCGGCCTGGCTGTTCGCGGCATCGCTGTTCTTCTACGGCTACTGGATGCCTCAGTATGTCCTGCTGCTGCTTGGATCGATCGTCGCCAATTTCTTCTTCGGCAGTCGGATCGCAGCGGCGCGAGCGAATTCCGACGCGGGGCGCAAGCTCTCGCGGGACTGGCTCGCACTCGGTGTATTTTTCAATCTGGCACTGCTGGGCTACTTCAAATACGCCGATTTTTTCATCGCGAATCTAAACGCACTGCTGCAGACGGACTTTGCGCAACCGGGCGTGATCCTGCCGATCGGTATCTCGTTCTTCACGTTTACCCAGATCGCGTTTCTCGCCGATGCCCATCAGAAGGGCGTGCGCGAATACCAGCCGACACACTACGGATTGTTCGTAACATATTTCCCGCACCTGGTCGCGGGCCCCGTTCTGCATCACGCGCAGATGATGCCGCAGTTTGCGCAGCGTGAGACCTACCAACTACAGCACGGGAATTTTGCGGCGGGGCTCGCGATCCTGTGCATTGGCTTGTTCAAGAAAATCGTCGTGGCAGACGGCATGGCGCCCTACGCCGATGCTGCCTTCGGTGGCGCCGACGCCTTGGCGAACCTTACCGTTCTCGAAGCCTGGATCGGTGCGCTCAGTTACACGTTCCAGTTGTACTTCGACTTCTCCGGCTATTCCGACATGGCGGTAGGGCTGTCGTGGATGCTGAACATCCGGTTGCCCTACAACTTCAATTCTCCATATCGTGCCACTAACATCTCGGACTTTTGGCGACGCTGGCATATTACGCTGTCGAATTTTCTCCGCGACTACCTGTACATCCCCCTAGGAGGTAACCGCCGCGGACCCTCGCGCCGTTACGTCAATCTCGCGATTACGATGGTGCTCGGTGGCCTTTGGCACGGTGCCAACTGGACATTCGTGATCTGGGGCGCCCTGCACGGGGCGTACCTTGGGATTCACCACGCCTTCCGGGCGGCACTGCCGAGCGGACTGGCGGGACCGCTGGCCCGCCGTGTCGGACGTTTTGTCGCCTGGTTGCTGACCTTTGCAGCGGTGGTACTCGCGTGGGTCTTCTTCCGGGCGGAGTCGATCAAGGGCGCCTGGCTCATGCTTGAGCGCATGATCGGGCAGGGTGTGCGGCACACTGAGCCGCTGATCCTCGCCAATGCCGGTCTCAGTCTGACGCGTGGTCTGGTGGCCTGCATTTTTCTGACGGCCGTCACAGCTTTGCTACCTAACAGTAATCGCATTGGCGAGCAGATCCGCGCGGGCTGTACAATGAGCCGGTCAGTTTCGGGCTTTACGGTCGGCTTTGCCGCACTCCTCACCATCCTTCTGATAATCGTGAACGAATCACGGGACTCGATCAGTGCCTTCATCTACTTCAACTTCTAGACCCTTGAAGTGGTTCGGTTGGGTCCTGTTCGGTTCGCTCGCCGCTCTGGTAGTGCTCGAGATGATCATGCGGATACTGCCGGTATCGACCTCGACGGCTACGGGCTACTACGTTGATCCACTGATACTCAGCTATCCAAAATATCACGAATTCACCGCGGCCACTGGCTGGACTCTTGCGAACGCACACGTCCATCGTGCCAACAACTATGGATTCGTTGCAGGCGTAGACTTCGCACGTGATCCGCGCTCCATCGGCTTGGTGGGCGACAGTTATATCGAAGCATCGATGCTCCCCGCCGAAGAACGCCTCGGCACCCAACTGCAGCAACTGACCACGCCACGCAGAGTCTTCGAGTTAGGTGCACCCGGGACATCGGCCCTCGACTATGTCGAGCGCGTCCGGTTTGCGGCCGAAACTTTCGGCACCCTCGACTTCGTGCTGTTCATGGAAAAGGGCGATCTCAAGCAGATGCTATGTGGCTCAGGCAACAACGCGGCACCGTGCCTCGATGCCGAAACCTTGCAAGAGCGCGTTGTGCGGCAGGAGCCACCAAGCGCTTTGAAGCTCATTCTGCGCAAATCGGCCTTGGGACAATATCTCTTCTCGCAACTGAAACTCAATCCGTCGGCCTGGCTCGCCGGTTTGCTTACAACCGTGACCGGCGCTCCGGCACGCCCATCGAAATCATTCGATCTCGCAGGTCCCGAGGGACGTCAGCAACGCGCGCGCATGGCACAGTTGTTCGTTGGCAAGCTGACGTCATTACCGGTTCGATCGATCGTACTGGTGTTAGGGCCAGAGTGGGATGCCGTCTGGCGGCAGGCGTTACTCGATGCGACTCACGGTACGTCCCTCAAAGTGCTCGACGCCACCCCGCCGCTACAGCAATTTTCCGTAGCCACCCATCGCTCCATCTACGTCTCACCGCAGGACAAGCATTTGAACGGCCGCGCACTGCACGTCGTCGCCGAGCTGGTTGCACCCGCCCTCGAAGCGCAGCGCGCTACCGACGGCGCTGCGAATAGCGGGCGATTTTGGCCGCGCTTCACCCCGGAGGTTTGAGCGACGATGTGCGGCGTCAGCGGAATCTACGCGCCGCGGTTCGCGCCGGTCGATCGAGCCGCTGTCGTGCGGATGACGCGTACGCTCGTGCATCGTGGTCCTGATGAGGAAGGATTTCATTTCGCACTGGGTATCGGGCTGGGTCATCGCCGTCTCAGCATTGTCGATCTCGCGAGCGGGCAGCAGCCGCTCTGCAATGAGGATCGTACGATTTGGGTTGCCTTCAATGGCGAGATTTTCAATTACCTGGAGCTGCGTCGGGATCTGGTGGCTCGCGGCCATCAATTCAGTACCTCGAGCGATACCGAGACGATCGTCCACGCCTACGAACAGTTCGGTCTGCAGTTCGTCGAGCATCTGAACGGCCAGTTCGCGATCGCACTGTGGGACGAGCGCGCTCGCCGCCTACTGTTAGTGCGGGATCGGGTGGGTATCCGCCCGCTGTTCCATGCGACCTTGCCCTGCGGTGACCTGCTGTTTGCCTCGGAAATGAAAGCGCTGCTCGCCCACGGCGCACTCCAGGCCGAGCTCGACCCGGTTGGCCTCGCGCAGACGGCGAGTTTCTGGGTCACCGTCCCACCACGAACGAGCTTCAAGGGTATCGAGGAGCTTGCACCGGGCAGCATGCTGATCGTTGACAATGAGGGTCGCCGAACGCTCAGTCAGTACTGGCGACATCGATTTCCGGATGCGAATGATTACGAAGATCGTCCGCTCGACTATTGGGTCGGCGAAACCCGTCAGTTGTTACATGACGCCGTTACTCTGCAACTGCGCGCGGACGTGCCGGTCGCCAGCTATCTGAGTGGCGGACTCGATTCATCGATTATCAGCGCGCTCGTAAAGCGCTTCCACAAGACGGACCTGCGCACCTTTTCGGTTTCGTTCGCCGACGCGTCCTTCGATGAACGCGCCTATCAACAACGAATGGCGCACTACCTCGACACGCTGCACACCGAGATCGATGTTGATGCCAGCGCGATTGGCGAACGGTTTTCGGACGTCGTGTGGCTGGCCGAACGACCACTGATGCGCACTGCGCCGGCGCCGTTGCTGTCCCTCGCTGGTCTCGTGCGTCGCAACGGCATCAAGGTCGTGCTGACGGGAGAGGGTGCCGACGAGGTATTCGGTGGCTACGACATCTTTCGTGAGGACAAGATTCGTCGCTTCTGGGCGCGTGAGGCCGGCTCGGCCTGGCGCCCGCTTGCGCTGTCAGGTCTCAATGAGTTCGTGCGTCGCGATGCCAAGATGGAACAGCTGTGGCGCGAGTTCTTCCGCAAAGGCCTCGAACAAGTCGCTGATCCGTTTTACTCACATCGCTTGCGCTGGGAAGGTGGTGCGGCGATGCGGCGCGCGTTCTCCGGCGAACTGCGCGCGCAGATGCCTGACGAGCCGCAGTTGCTCGAAGATCTGTCCGCCTATCTCGATCCCGATCGCGATCGATGGCATCCGAGCTGTCGCGCGCAGTATCTGGAGATGACGCTGTTCATGTCCTGCTACTTACTGAACTCACAGGGTGATCGCATGATGATGGGCGAGTCGGTCGAGGGGCGGGTTCCGTTCCTCGATCATCGCGTCATCGAGTTCGCCGCACGGATTCCGCCGCGTTACAAGATCCGCGGTCTCAACGAGAAATACGTACTGAAGCGCGCCTTTGCGGATCTGTTGCCCAGGGAGATCGTCGAGCGGCCGAAGAAGCCTTATCGTGCGCCTATCGTATCCTGCTTTCTGGCCGACAAGGACAACCTTGCCGCAGAACTTCTGCGTCGGCCAGCGCTCGAGGAGAGCGGCCTCTTCAATGCGGCCGGCGTCGATTCGCTCTTGCGGAAAGTGACTAACAAGGGTGTTGCCAGCGAGCGTGATGAAATGATAATAGCGACCGTGGCGTCTACTCAGCTGCTGAACCATCATTACATACGAGCCCGTAGTCCGCGACGCACGGTCGTCGCCGACTGCACGGGTGAGCGAGTGGAGTTGACGTGAAGACGGATGCAGAAATTCGCGACACTATCCGGAAGTTCGTCATCGAGAATTTTCTGATGGGCGACGGCTCCGCCATGCCCGCGGACGATCAGTCATTTCTCGAGACCGGCACGATCGATTCCATAGGTGCGCTCGAGCTGGTGGAGTTTCTGGAGGGTGCGCTCGGCATACAAGTGAAAGACACCGATCTGGTGCGCGACAACCTTGACTCCGTCGACAATCTGGCGCGCTTCGTGGGCCGGCGCCTTGTCGGCGGTTGAAGCTCGGTGGCTAATACAATGGCCTTCTCGGCGGCAGTTCTAGCTCTCGATCCACAGGCCGAAGTGACGCGCATCGCGGCCGCGATTCGCACACAACTTCAGTCGCTGCGTCGGCGGGGAATCGTGCTCGGGTTGTCCGGCGGCATCGACAGCAGCGTTACGGCGGCATTGGCCGTCGAGGCTGTGGGCGCCAAGCGCGTTTTTGGCTTGTTCATGCCGGAAGCCGACTCTGATCCGGAATCGCTGTCGCTCGGTGAGCTGCTGGCTACGCAGCTTGGAATCGAATCCGTGCAACAGGATGTCGCGCCAGCGCTCGCGGCCTTGGGTTGTTATCAATTGCGCAATGCGGCGGTTGGCGCGGTTATTCCGGAATTCGCGGCCGATTGGAAGTTCAAGGTCGTCGCGCCAGGCTCGGATCATCAGGGATTGAGCTTCTTGTCGGTAGTAGCGCGGTCCCCGACCGGGCTGGAGGTCAGGCGACGCTTGCCGTTTGCGGTCTATCTGGAGATCATTGCGGCCACTAACTACAAACAACGAGTCCGCAAGATGGTCGAATACATGCACGCCGATCGTCTGAACTACGCGGTAGCCGGAACACCGAACCGACTCGAGTACGACCAGGGATTCTTCGTCAAACAGGGTGACGGAGCGGCGGATCTGAAGCCGATCGCCCATCTATACAAGACACAGGTCTATCAACTAGCACAATGGCTGGATATTCCGGCACCCATCCGCAGCCGTGCACCGACTACCGATACGTATTCGTTGCCGCAAGGTCAAGATGAGTTCTATTTCGGCTTGCCGTACGACAAGCTCGATCTGTGCCTGTTCGGGCGCAACCACGGCGTGGCCGCCAGAGAGGTCGCTAGCGCGGCCGGCTTGACCGAGGAACAAGTCCTGCGCGCATACGCTGATATAGACGCCAAGCGAGCATCGACACGCTATGGTCATCTTGCGCCCCTGCTGGTCGAAGAGATCGCCGATGTCGGATAAGCTGGCACGCCCGTCGATTCAGGAATACTGGGACGAGCGCTACCAGCAGCTCGATATCAATCGCTCCGGCCATCGGGATCTACCGCTGCGATTCAATACCTGGCTCTATCGCCGTAAGCGGGATTGTCTGCAGCGGCTGCTACGACGCGCGCAATTCTCGCTCGCCGGCAAGCGAGTACTCGAATTGGGCGTGGGCACCGGTGTCTACGTCGCCGATTGGGTCCGCGGCGGGGCCCAGGTCACGGGAATCGATTTGAGTGCGCGGGCGGTGTCGGCTCTGCAGACGCGCTACCCGGAGCACCGCTTCGCGTGCGGGGACTTCAGCGACCCGGCGTTCGCCTCGCGGCTCGATCCACCCTTCGATCTTGTAACGGCAGCCGACGTGCTGTACTACCTCGCCGACGATGCGACGTGGTCGAGGACCTTACGTACGGTTGCGGAATCACTCAGCGCCGGCGGTTTGTTTCTGATCATCGAACAGTTCAGACACGGCGAGACCTGGGAGCGCGGTGTCATCACGTGGCGAAACCTGCAAGCCTATACGGACACCCTGCATGCGACTGGTTTCGAGATCGTCGCCCGGGTTCCGGTTTTCTTCACCATGGTTCAGGTGTGTGACGAGGTTCCAGCGAGGCTCTGCCGTGTGCTCGACGCTGCTTGGGACTGGACGTATCCGTGGATGCAGCGATTGCCCGGTGTGATGGGGCCGCTGACGTATGCGATAGATTCGACGCTGGGCTCTGTATTGGCCGAAGGCCCGAGCATGGAGGCCATGCTCTGCAGGTTAAGGAGATGACGTCGTGAGCATCAAGACGAAATACTGGAAAATGACGGACGACCTGCGCATGTTCCCCGGCTGGATACTGCGACACGTTCCGGGACACACTGGTATCTGGTTGCGCGCAAGATTTCTGCGACGAGCTTTGGGCGGCGCCGGAGCCAACAACATATTTCACGAGAACGTGCGAATAGTTAGTCCGAAGAAGCTGCACATTGGCGATCACTGTAGTCTGGCCGCCGGCGTTTTCATCACGGCGGGCGGCGGTGTGACCATTGGCAACCACGTTGGCATGGGCCCGGACACGAAGATCTGGTCGGTGAATCATCGCTTCAGCGACCCCGATACACCGTGGAAGGGGCAAGGCTATGATCAGGAACCGGTTTTCATCGAGGATGATGTGTGGTTGGGTGCGAATGTCTTCGTCATGCCGGGTGTGCGGATCGGCCGAGGCGCGATCGTGTCGGCTGGCACCGTGTTGTCCAAAGCGGTGCCGGCCTACGCAATCGTGGCCGGCAATCCCGGCCGCGTAGTCGCGTGGCGTAAGGCGCCGGTCGGATCCGGTGCGGATTCCGTCCCGGCGCTGCGGCTGGCAACCGCGTCCGGAACCACGGATGCGCGCTAGGCAATGCGCCCGAGTGTCGCCACCCTGATCGCGTTGGCATTGAGCACTGCCGTGGGTTGCCAGCCCGAACATCCTGCGCAACAGGCGCACCCGGGCGCCGAAGTGCGCGCCGCACTAACGACTCTATCACGCGCGCGCATTTTCTTCGGGCATCAGTCCGTTGGGCGCGATATCCTGCGCGGCGTCGAGAGTCTGTCGGTCGAATATCACGTGCCCGTGCGCGTCGTGGCGATCGATGACCGGCCTCCCGATCGGGCACCTGGACTGTTCAACACGAATATTGGCAGCAACGGCGATCCGGCGTCCAAATGCGAGGCATTCAATGCAATCCTCGATCAGTCTGTCGAGCCGTACTACGACGTGGCCGTCTTGAAGTTCTGCTATGTGGATCTCGACGACGAGTCGAATGTGGCCACGGCCGGTGAGCTGTTCGACGAGTACGTCGCAGCGCTCAAGCGCGTGCAAATGCGGCACCCACAACTGCGGCTCGTCATTGCCACGATCCCGCTGCACGCCGATCCTCCCGGTTGGCGAACGGCGCTCAAGCGGCTATTGGGCCGGGCGACGTGGACGGATAGCGCCAATCTGCGCCGCAATCAGTTCAACGACGCCGTTCGCGCGGCGTTTGCCAACCGTCCGCTGTTCGACGTTGCGCGTCTGGAATCGACCCGGGCCGACGGCAGTGCGAATGGTTTCGAGACCGAAGGTCGGCACGTCGAGACGCTGGCAGCCGAGTACACCACCGACGGTGGTCACTTGAACACGGCGGGCCAGCGCAGACTCGCGACAGGTTTCGTGCTGGCCGTGGCGAACGCGCTGCGGTGATCAAGGCACTAGACTACTCTTGCGCGGTCACCCGCGCGCCTTGCGGCTGGAGGTCGAGATCGACATGAGCAGACGCTCATTGGGCATGATTGCGCCGCTACTCACGGCTCTCGTACTGGTGGGCTGTGGACTGATCGACAATCCGCAGCGTGATCGCGAGCAATTGGAGGCTGCACGGCGCAGTGGCGACTATCGTGCGGCGGCGGTCATCGCACGCAATCTCACCGACAAGAATCCGCGAGACGCCGGTTTGCGCCTCGTGCTCGCCGGGGTTCTGGCTGACGCGGGTGACTATAAAGGCGCGTACCAGGAGGCGGAGCGAGCCGAGGCTCTGGGTCTGTCGCCCTCGCAGACCAGCATCGTCATGGCGCAATCGTTGATCGGTCAGGGACAGTATCAGCGCGCGCTCGATATCGCCTCGGGAAATGACAGCTTCAGTACCAACACCGTTGAGATGGCGCGGGTACGCGGGTGGGCCTATATCGGCCTCAATCGCCCCGCGGAGGCACGCACCGAACTCGACACTGCCTTGCGCGCCGAGCCCGGGGATTTGCCAACGTTGCTGGCGCTGGCGGCAGCTATCGAGCAGGACGAAGACACCAACGCGGCCGTTGCAATGCTGCGCAAGGCCGCTCGACTCGACCCTAACAACTTACCCCTGCAGCTCGAGCTCGGTAAGCTCGAGACGCGTGCCGGCGACCCCGCTGCCGCCAAGACCTTCGCGGCAGTAGTCGCCGCCGCCAACAAGCGCCACGACGACAATCTGGCCCAAGTGGCGATCGAATACGCTGGCGTCGACGCATTGCAGCGACGCGATCTGGCCGGCGCTCGCGATGCGCTCGCCGCGCTCACGCGCATGGCGCCTGAATCGGACGCGGCGCTCGGCATGCGCGCCCGGCTCGCCCTGGTCGAAGGCAAGTCCGCCGAGGCCGACGCGGCGCTGAATAGCTTGCTCAAACGCAACCCCGAAAGTGTTGAAACGCGGCTGCTCATCGCCGGGTCCTACCTGCAGCAGGGCAAGTACGATATTGCGCGCGGTGCGCTCAAGGAAATCCTGGCGGCCAACCCACGTGACTTGCGCGCACGCCGAATGTTGGCTGACATCGCTGTTAGCGACCGATTGCGATCAGACGGACCGCTCGCGACCGATCCGCAGGCCGCGCGTGAGGAGAGCAAACGTCTGGAGCTCGCAGAACGTCACATCGCGGCTGGTCGCTTCGCGGACGCTGTTAGCACACTGCAAGCGGTCATCAAACCGACCGCGCGTGAGCGGTTGTTACTCGTTCGAGCGCTCGTGGGCGCTGGCGATGCAACCGAGGCGGGCCGTGCGGCCGAAGCGCTCGCGAGCCAGGCGCCTGACAGTGACGCTGAGTCGATCATGTCCGCCGAAGCCATGCTGCTCGTCGGCAGGAAACCCAGGGCGATCGCGTTGCTCGAGCAACTGCGCAAGCGCCGGCCCGCGTCCGCGTCGATCTGGCTCGCGATGAGCCAGCTGGAAGGCGTCCTGGGTCGGCCTCAACAGGCCGCGAGCGATTTGGCGATCGCCGCTGAGCGCGATCCGAACGATGCGTCGATCCGCTTGCAGAGTGCCCGCGCCGCGATTGGTCGCCACGATGCAGCGACGGCGGTGCGCCTGCTCGAACCACTGGCACAAGAATCGCCGGGCAGTGCGGCGGTGCTCGCGGAACTCGCGTCGGCCTACCTGATGCAGCGTCGACTGCCGGACGCGGAACGCACCGCGAACGAGGCGCTTACGAACGAGCCCAATGCGTGGCTACCGCGCAGCGTGCTGGCATCGACAGCCCTGATGGCGAATCGTGGCGATGAAGCCCGCGAGCAGATCAAACTGCTGGCGCGTGTGCGGCCGCCGCCCGAAGTATTGGGCGATCTGCAAGGCGAACTGGCGGCGAGCATTGGAGATTTCGGCGCCGCGGCGCGTGAGTTCGGCCAGGCCTACGCCGCGCGGCCGTCCGGTGCACTCGCCCAGAAGGAATTCCGTGCGCGACTGGCGGGGAATCAGCCCGATCCCGCTGGGCCCCTGCGTCGCTGGATCGCACGCTCACCAGACGACGCTTCGAGCCGCGCACTGCTCGCGCAGTTCACCGAATCCACGGGTGATGCGGCGGGCGCGGAGCGGGCCTATGTTGCGGTACTGCGCGACGATGCCAACAATCTGATCGCCCTCAATAACCTCGCGTGGATGCGCCTGCAACAAGGCAAGCACGCCGAAGCACTGCATCTAGCAGGCAACGCGTTTCGCGTCGGCGCGGCCTCGCCGCAGGTCGCGGACACCTACGGCTGGGCCCTGGCTGAAAGTGGTCGGGCGAAGGAAGCTGTGCCGATCCTGCGAGACGCGTTGACCAAGCTGCCGCGCAATCCAATGATCCGCTACCATCTCGCGGTCGCACTCGCGAGCAGCGGGTCGCAGGACGAAGCGATCACGCATCTGGAGTTGCTCACGAGCGGCGGCGCGGTGTTCGCCGAACAGCAGGCGGCGCGCGAATTGCTCGATAAATTGCGCGCGGCGGCGCGTGGCTAACGACTCGAGCGCATCCGCAACCACCGACCGACAAGTCTGGTGGTTGGTCTTCGCGCTATTGGTAGCAATAGCGATAGCGTATCGCGAAACAATACTCGACATGGCCGGCATCTGGACGCACTCGCGCGACTACGTGCATGGCTGGCTCGTTCCACCGATCTGTGCCTGGCTGGTCTGGCGTCAGCGCGGAGTGCTGCAGCGAGCCGTCAAACACCCCGACATGCGTGGCCTGTTAGTCATGTTGGCCGCGGTCATCGTATGGATACCCACCCAGACGCTGCACGTGAACGTGGTGGCACAACTGGCGTTCGTGACATTGTTGGTTGCGACGGTCTGGGCGATGGTGGGCGTTGGCGCCATGCGCCACCTATGGTTTGCGGCGGCGTTCGCGTTTCTTGCGGTACCGTTCAGCGAGGGCTTCGTTCCGGGTCTCATGGAGTGGACCGCCACCGCGACCGTGGGTCTATTGCGTCTGTCCGGCTTCTACGTAGTACGTGAGGGCATGCTGTTCAGCACCACCGCGGGTGATTTCGCCGTCGCGGAGGCTTGCAGCGGCGTCCGTTATCTGATGGCGGCGGTCACCGCAGGCGCGCTATTTGCGTATTTGCGACTGGCGACAGTGCGCTACCGCAGCATTTTCATGGCTTTGGCGATCGCGGTGCCGATCGTCGGCAATGCCCTGCGCGCCTATCTGCTGGTAGTGATCGGCCAATGGTTCGGCATGGAGCACGCGCTCGGCATCGATCATTTCATACATGGTGCGGTCTTCTTCGGCGTATTGATGCTGATTCTGTTCGCGACTGGCGCGTGGCTGGCGCGGCGCGAGCAGCGCGGCACGCTGGCAAGCGTTCAGCAGCATCCGGATCAGTCGCGAATGGTGCACGCTCAGCGCGGTACGATTGCGCGTCCGGCTCTTGCCGCCCTTTGCTTGATCGTGATCTTGGCCGGACCACTCGCTGCCGGCGCACTGTCGCACGCGGACGCCCGCACTGGCACGGAGCTGGTCCTACCCGAGCAAGTTGGCGACTGGCGGCTTCGAGAACTCGACGCGAGCTGCGCACCGTTCAACTTTCTGCCCGACGTGCAGATGCGTTGCGGACGTTACGATCACCCGCGGCTCGGCCGACTTCGACTCGGACTCGCTCAAGCACGCACGCTTGATCGCACGACCGACCTGTTGGGCGCTAACGATCGGGTGGTCGATCCTAATCGCTGGCGGCTGGTTGCAACCCGCGAACGCAAGACGACAGACGGAGTCATGTTGGCCGAATCCGTCAATCTCGCACAGACGGGCGGCGAACGCATGATCACGTGGCACACCTATCTGCACGGCGCGCGCGCAACACCCAGTCGGGTTCGGCTGATCGGCGAGTCGTTACTCGCGATTCTCGGCGGGCATTCGGAACGCGCGACGCTGGTGGTGATCGCTGCCGAGAATCCCGCGTCGGACGAGACGCGGGCTCTGGCGGATTTTGCCGATTCGCTGCCGCGTCTCAGCCGACGCTAGGTCGGCCGGCACCGGTAGCTACCTACTGAGCGCGGATACCGGTAGGTGCGGCGGGCGGCAGGGTATCGGCGACGGCGACACCGGCACCGGGGGCTGCGATCGGCTGGGTCGAGACGATCAGCTCGTCGAACCAGATGCGCGACACCATACCGGCTTTACCCGAACTCGGACTGAGCGAGGTCATGTACGGTGTGATGGTGAGATTGTTGTAGCCCTGGCTCTTGCCGGGCTGCTGCGAACACGGATCGGTGTTGCAGCTGAGCGAGAAGTTCGGCACCCGAATCCACTGCTGGTATTGGCTCGAGCCTTCGCGGCTGATCCAGGCCTCGATCATGCTGTTCGGCTGATCCCAGGTGCCGACGTGGACCTTGTAGTAGAAGGTGACCCACTCGTTGGGGACAAAGAACAGGCAGGTCTGTGCATTGACCTGGCCGTACTGGCACTTGAAGTCGCCCTGCTGCAGCAAGAGCGGCGTGTCCATGGTGGGGCGCGAGCCGTCGAGGGTCGTGGTCATGTGGCGCGCGCCACAGTCGGTGTACATGAAGGGCCGACCCGAGAGGTACTGGTTGACGGTGGCGAGCTCGATGCTGCCGCAGGTCTGGGTGTTGTAGTGAAACAGGATGGTCTTCCAGAATGAATCCCAGCTGTTGTTGAGCATTTCGGGCGACAGACGCATGCGAAACTGCACGTAGAACGTGGAGTTCTCGCTGAACATGGCGCCCATGCCGGTGGGACCGGTGGTGTACCAGTTGCCGGCGATGTTGGCGCCCGCGTGCGGTGGCGGCGGCAGTTCGAACACCAGGGATCCGGCCCCGGAGGCCTTCATCGACTGATCGAGTCGGGCGCGGTACTGGCCCTGGCCGTCGGCCGAGAGGTTCTGGCCGCGCACGATATCGGTGGTGGTGTTATCGAAGCCGACGCACTTGACGACGCCCGCTGCGGCGCAGCGCGCCGCGAAGTCCTGCTCGGGTGTGGCGGCGAGTGCCGGCGACAGGCACAGCGTGGCCAACACCGCCACGGCGCTCCCGCTGACGAAACATTGGCGAAGTTGGCTGATCATTGATTTGTATTCCATAGCTTGCGGGCGCATCACTGCAGCCGGACGCCTTGTACTTGCCCCGGCGGTATCGTATCTGGCGGTGGTGCCGAACCGGCGCGGAACACCATCACGTCGTCGTCCACCTTATTAGCTAGAACGAATACGCCGGAGGCCGCCGAATACTGCCAGCGACCATGTGTACCGTTGCCGGTAGGCGCTGGCCCGCCCGAGAAACTCACCGAGGTCCACTGCCGCGTACCAATGTCGAGGCTGTAAACCGTGTTCGGCTGATTCTCCGTCCACGCGACAATCTTGTTAGTCGTCGGATCGAAGGCAAGGCCTGGATAGTATGCACCCACGGCACCGGTGGCGCCCGAGGTAGACACCTCAGAGTAGGCGTACGAGCCACCGGGCGTGATGTCATAGGAGTACACGCTGCCGCGACCCTGGCCGCTGTTGTAGCCGACGATGACAAATTTCTTGCGCACCGGATCGATCGTGGCGGCCATGTGGTAGCCCAGATAGGCGTTCTGGGTCGTTAGCTGCGTATAGGCGTTGGTCGAGGGGTTGTAAGAAAACAGAAAGCGCCGGTCGTGCAGGAAAACGAGCCCGGTATTGGGATCGTAAGCGGTCAGGATGCCCACTTCCTTTTGCGGCTGCGGACCTGACGGCTGCATGTTCTGCCAGCGCATCGTGCCGAAGTCGAATGTCCAGGTGTCGCCACCGTGGTAGCCGCCAGCGCAGGCCAGCGAACCGCCGAACACAAACAACTTGTCGACGCTAGCGATGTACTCGACACCGTCGTAAGTATGACGACTATTTGGCTGTGTACCGCCGGCGATCGATTCGACACACGAAGTTGCGATAGGCAGACCCGGGTCGGTCAGTCGTTGGACGCTTGCATTGCCAATATTGACTGCGTAGATTTCGTTGCCATAGTAGTCGTTATGCCCGCCGCCAAAGATAATCAGGCGGTTGCGGCGGCTGTCGAACGCGCCGCCGCTCCACGCATAAGTAATCCCACGGCAGCCCACCGCACCTTCCACTTGTGGAAAACCGTGTTCAGCCGCGCAAACCGAGCGCAGCTTGGTATTGGGCAGTGCGTACCAACCTGGCGCCGTTGGAACTGCCGCCCCGACATTCGCGGCGGCCAAGAAGCCTGTTGCAAGCACTACTAGCGCCGCCGTGCGCGTAAACGATTTATACATATTCAGTCTGGTCCCCGGGTGGTCGAAAGCGGCGCATTACTGAACTAGCTTACTGGCTTCGGCACCATTCGCGCCCGTATTGCCCGCCGTGTCGAATGCCGCAACCGTAAAGTAGTAAGTCTGACCCGCGTTGAGTCCCTGTACGACATAGTTTCCGACGCTCGGGTCATCGATGCGGATCGAGGATGAATAGCTCAGCGATGCAGTACCGTAGCGGACATAAAATCCGGCCAGATCGCTGAGCGGCGTGCCGTCAGCATTGACCGTGGGAGTGACCCAAGAGACGGTCACATTGCGCGCTGGCTGGGCGTTCACCGTGAGGTCGAACGCCGGCAAGGAGACGCGATCGGTCCCGTCGGTGACGGAGATGACGATACCGCGCGTTATCCCGACGTTGCTGGCTCCAGGCGTGCCGGTGAGCGCTCCAGACGAGGTACTGAACGTGGCCCAGGCCGGCTTGTTCACAATCGAGAATGTAAGTGTGTCGCCATCGGCGTCAGCCGCGGACGCGACGAAGTTGTACGCGGAGCCTTGCGTCACTTGGGTTGCGGGAGTGCCCGAGATCGTCGGTGGTCGGTTCGCTGGAGCCGGAGACGACGCGGCGTTCACGGTCAGATCGAAAGCCGGTAGCGATTTGCTCGCTTTGCCATCCGACACCGCGATGACGATGCCACGAGTCACGGCGACATCGGCCGCGGCAGGCGTGCCGGTGAGCGCACCCGATGCGGTATTGAAGCTTGCCCAAGAGGGCTTGTTGACGATCGCGAATGTGAGTCGATCACGGTCGGCGTCGGCGGCGCTCGGTATGAAGCTATAGGCTGACCCCACGGTGATTTGCGTGGCGGGCGTTCCTGTGATCGTCGGCGCTCGGTTCTGCGGTGGCGTCGGCGTCGGGGGCACTGGATCAGGCGCCGGGGCAGGGGGCGTCGGTGCGGGTGGGGTCACGACCGGCGGCGTTGGCGTCGGCGTCGGCGCGGGCGGCGACACGGGTGGTTGCGGTACTGGCGGTGTCACGACCGGCGGAGTTGGATCGGGTACCGGCGCAGGTGGCTGCGGCGTTGGGGTGGACGCGGCAGCCGCCGGTGCGACCGACAAGCTGTCGAGGTTCTGGTTGGTCGCAACATCTTCCATACACGCGCTCAGCAGCGTCGTAGTAACCACTAACAACAGTAAATTTCTCGATTTTGCCATGGTGCCCCGTCCGGGTGTTCTAGGTGAGCGCTCAAACATTGGGCAGCTTTGTAGAACGAAAGTGGACGGAGGATAGTGACTTTAATCACACTATTAAAAATGTCGGCAGACAACGACGAAATACTGTTGTAGGCAGACGGCGACAGCCGCGCGTCGATTGTTAAATACGGGTCGTGCTCGAGCGATATAACAAGTAGAGAAATCGTGCGTAAGCACGCGATAAGACAGGAACTATCGCTGCGGGGTCGACGGCAGCGAGCCGAACAGACTCAAGAGCTGTTCGATGCGCATGTCCCAGGTATTGGCACGGGCATAGTCGCGGATCGCCTGGCGGTCCCAGGCGCGCGCTAGCGCTGCACCGAGCGCGTCGGTGAACCGCTCCGCATCGAAGAAATCGACCAGACTGCCGAGACGGTCGTCGCACACGACTTCGGCGTTGCCGCCCACGCGCGTCGTGACGACCGGCAATCCGCAGGCCATCGCCTCGAGAAATACGTTGGCCCAGCCCTCGTGCGCCGTGGCAAGCGCGAAGACGTCGGCCGCCGAGTAATACAGTGCCAGCTTGTCCGGCGGTTGCGGCCCACAGAATCGCACCATGTCGGTCGCACCCGCTTTGGCCGCCAAATCCTCGAGCTGGGGACGCATGTCCTGCATGGTCGTGCCGCCACCGACGATCAGCATGACAAGCTTTGGGAACTGGCGCTGCAGCTTTGGCAGCAGCGGGATAATCCGGTGAAAACCCTTGCGCTCAACCAGTCCGCCGACGCCGATCAGCACGGACGCTGCGCGATCGATCCTGAGCTCGGCGCGTGCTCGTTCACGATCGAGTGGGCGGAATTTCTCGAGATCGACGCCGTTGCCGATCACCGTGCACGGTGTCGCGTCCCCCACGAGGTGCTCGACGACATTGCGTTTGAGCGCGGCGGACACGCTGATGACATGCGCGGCATCGCGCAAGGTTTCGACCAAGCGCCGCTCGCAGGAGGTCCCGATCAACCATTCGTCGGCGCTACCGCGCACGGTCACGACATAGGGCAGGTTGTGGCGCCTGGCGAGCGCGCGCGTGGCGTTGCCAGTCGGGTACAGAAAATGTGCATCAAGGATTGTTGGCTGGAATTCCTCGACGATGCGGTCAAATGTGCGCTGCACCGAGCGCGCCATCAGGGGTCCATCCCAGCTTTTCAGGACCATCGGGATGGACAGGGCACGCGGCCGATCGATGACCACGCCGTCGGAAATCTCGTGCGGGGCCCCCAACGCGCGGAATTGCCCGCGGAACAGCCGACCGACGCGATCGAGCGGTGACCACGACTGCGGCGCCAGCACTCTGAGCGGTACGCCGGCACGCGCCACGCGGAACATGCGCTCACGAATGAACAGCCCGGCGTTTGGCGCGGCTGCGTGCGGAAAGAGGCTGCTGACTACCAGGATGCGCAAGGGCCGGACGATACCGCATCCGTTGTACCGCTGCGTTGATGCACTGCACGCAGCATGTGGGGCCACAAATGGGGGGTGCGGCCTGTGATGCATCTCACAGGATCGCGAGTATTCGAATCACAGCACTTTTTTTGAGCCGCAGGACGCACTCCGATAGCGAGGTACGGGCCTTCAGCGTGATAATCTGACGGTCGAATTTGAGCTGCGGTTCGCGCAGGGTCGCGCCGAGCCCGTGGATACTTCTGACCATGATTTCCAACACGCATCGATTCGTTTCGCCGCTGCTCGGCATCTGGCGGTACAGATGGTTGGCGCTCGCGCTGATGTGGGCGCTCGCGCTTGCGGGCTGGGCATACGTCTGGTCGATGCGGGATATCTATCAGGCCAAGGCGCGCGTTTACGTCGATACGGAGACAGTCCTGCGACCGCTGCTGTCGGGGCTGGCGGTCGGTACCGACAGCAATACCGATCTCGATATGATGCATACGCTGCTGCTGGCGCGACCGAGCCTCGAGCGTGTCGCGCAGGAAACCGGCCTTGCGCCGAAGGATCTGACGCCGACACAGTTGCAGCAGGTTGTTTCGGAATTGTCACGGCGAATTTTTGTCAGCGGCAATCGTGACGGCGTCTATACGCTGGCCTATCGCAATACCGACCCGGTCATGGCCCATCGGGTAGTCACCAAATTGCTCGACGATTTCGTTCGCGCTACTGTCGGCTATAAGCGCGACGACAGTACTGGTGCGCAGCAGTTTCTCACCGAACAGATCAAGGCATACGAGCAACGGTTGCGTCAGGCCGAGGAAGCGTTGGCGAGCTTCAAGCAAAAGAACATCGGGGTGATGCCCGGCCAGACAGGCGATTACTACACTTCGATGCAGCAGCTCATGACCAATGTCGAGGCGCTGCAGACACGCAGCAAGCAGCTCAGCGAGCGTCGGCGCGAGCTCGAGCGCCAGCTCGATGGCGAGTCACCTACCTTTGGTGCCCTGCAGTCATCGGCCGACTCGGGCCCGTACGACGGTCAAATCGCGGAGCTGCAGGCCAAGGTCGATCAGCTGCGCCTGCAGTACACGGACAAACATCCCGACATCGTTTCGGGCCTCGAGACGATCAAGCGCATGAAAGCGGAGAATCGCCGGCTGCGCGAGCAAGGCGGCGCTGCGGGCGTGATGTTCCCGACGCAGGAAGGCACTGGAGCGACCAATTCACAACGTCTGGCGATCAATCCGGTTTATCAGACCATTCGCGTGTCACTCAGTCAGACAAATGCGGAGCTGGCCGAGGTGCGTGGGCAGCTCGGGCAA
>JAGRJB010000194.1 GCA_020442965.1 Pseudomonadales bacterium | reverse complement strand
CTCGTCATGTTGCTGATCCCGTTCAACAACCTGGTCCTATACCCACTGCTGCGCCGGTTTGGCTTCGAGCCCACGGCACTCAGACGCATGGGTTACGGTATCGCATTCTCGGGTCTCGCCTGGGTCGTCGCTGGCGCCATTCAGCTCTCGATCGATGGCGGCGACGCTGTTTCGATCACCTGGCAGATTCTGCCTTATGCGCTGTTGACGTTCGGGGAAGTGTTAGTGTCGGCTACGGGACTGGAATTCGCCTATAGTCAGGCGCCGCCGTCGCTCAAAGGTACGATCATGAGCTTCTGGATGCTGTCGGTGACGTTCGGTAATCTGTGGGTCCTGATGACGAACGCCGCCGTGCGCAATGAGACAGCGACGCGGCTGATCGCCAGCACCGGACTCGGCGAGACGGCCTTTTTGATGTTCTTTTTTGCGGCCTTCGCGTTTGTCGCGGCGGCCTGCTTCGCGCTTTATACACGGCGCTACCCGCTGCAGGATCACTACCGCAGCGCGTAAGGTGCGGGATCTTGCGCTGCCGCCGCGCACCCGGTCAGAACGTCATGGTCAGCTTGACCCCGAAATAGCGCGGCCGCTGCGGCGTCACATTGACACCCTGGTTATCCGTGAACGCAAGATTGCCCGGGATCGAGAAGTCCGAGAAGCGCGCTGCGGCTGCATACGCATCCTCATCGGTCAAATTGTAGCCAAACAGCTCCAGCCGAAGATTGTCGCTCTTCACGCCGATACGTGCATTCAGCAGTGTCTGGGCAGGAGCGCTCGCGAGATTGCTCTCGTCCACGAAGTACTTGCCAAAGTAGAGCAAGTCGCCACGTGTAAACCATTCCCAGCCAGCCGCCGACAGCGGGGCGGTGTAGTTGAGCGCAACATTGCCCTTGAATTCCGGATAGCGCGGGCTTGTGTTGCCCGCCATGTCGCGCGTTCCGGCGAGTGCTTCGACGAAGTTGAACGTAAACTGTGTGTACTTGTTGTTCGTGTATTCGAGCCCAGTCTGGACCGTCAGGCGCTCCGTGGCAAACCAGTTGCCCTCGAACTCGAGCCCTTTCAGTTTCGAACTGCCAGGCACGGCGATTTGTATGGTGCGTGACGTGTAATTGCAAATCGGATCCGCGATGCGGCGGATGACGCAGGTATCCGGATCGCGCACGAATGGGGCGGTCGTATTGCCGTTGAAGTCAACGATTCCGACGGAGACGCGACCTTTCTGGTTTTCCCACTCCATGTAGTAGAGCGCCACATTGGTTTCTATGCGCCCGTTTAACCACTGCTGTTTCCAGCCGAGCTCAAGACTGTCGAGCTTCTCGCGGTCGATGAAATCCTGCGCCTGGGGAATGCCTGGAGTGCCGTTGGGATACCCAACCGCGGCGTAGGGTGGGGTGCCGTTGATCGTCTGCTCACGCACCGAGGCGAGTTGTTCGGGTGTGCGCATGTTGTCAGGTCCGAAAGTGAACTCCGCGTTGATATCGCCTGGCAACACACCTCTGGAATAGCTGGCGTACAGATTCGTCTGCGGTGTCGGCTGCCACTGAATGATGGCACGCGGCAGTATGTCGTCCCATTTCGCCTTGGCGATCGGGAGACCTACTTGCGCAGCAATCGTCTGTCCCTTCTTGATCTCGTCACTTTGATAACGCGCCTCGAGGGACGCCGACCATTGATCGGTAAATTTATAGGTGACGCCGCCAAATAGCGCGCTGTAAGTTTGGTCGACGTTGTTGACGAGACTGTTTTTTAGCGTCAGCGGAATGAACGCTCCCATGCCAATCGGGATCGCGGCCAGCGCGGTTCCACCGTTGCCGCTCTGCGTGTAGGACATCTCGTAGTAGGAGAAACCTGCGACCCAGGTGAGGGCGCTTTCCTGACCAGAGGTCAGTCGTAGTTCGTAAGTGTCATCATCGAGGCTCTGCGGATCCATCGTCCAAAAGCTCTCACTGTCGGTAGAGTCGTGATCGCGCAACCAGTTGGAACGCATTTCGTTGTGGCCGTAGACGCCCGACAGCGTCCAACCGACCGGCAGTTCCCAGTCAGCCGTCGCCCCGACAAAAAACATGTTGCGCTTGAGGCCAAAAAAATCGAGGCCGAGAGCGGCGGCAATCGCCGGATCATTGGCGCCGTTGTCCATCAGATATGTGCGCAGAAACTCCGGATTCGTAGGAAACGACGCGGGTGACAGCGAGGTGTTGTAACTGATCAGATTGCCGTTCGCATTGACCGTGTTAGCGCTGTTGATGGACGGAATCGTGCCGCAGATATAACGACCACGAGGTCTGCCATTGGGGCCCGTTGTGCCCGAGCAGGTGTCGTTCAGCCTACCCGATATGAAGCCTGCGCCGGCCGGCCCGTCG
>JAGRJB010000193.1 GCA_020442965.1 Pseudomonadales bacterium | reverse complement strand
GTCGTCGAGCAATTGATCGACGGCGGAGCAATCTTCGAACGCGCAGTTCATTCCTTGCCCGTGAAAGGGCACGATCGCATGCGCCGCGTCGCCTAACAGGAGCACATCGCCGCCGCTGTGCCAGCGATCGCAATAGACCGTACCCATGATGCCTTGCGGGTGCGCCGCGAACTCATCGAGTAGCTGCGGCATCAGTGCTTTCGCATCGGGGAACTCGGCGGCAAACAACTCAGCGACTTGCGCCGACGTCGTCAGCGCCGCAAAACTTCTTGCGCCAGCTTTGGGAAGAAACAGCGTCGCCGTAAACGTGCCGTCGGGATTAGGCAGCGCGATCAGCATGAAATCACCACGCGGCCAGATATGCAGTGCGTGCGGATCCAGTAGATGCTGGCCCGAGCGCGCCGGAATGGTCAGTTCCTTGTAATCGTGATCGAGAAGTACTTCGCGCGCAGTCAGATGGCCCGCGGCCGCGAGTGACATGCGTAGCGCCGACCCGGCACCGTCCGTGGCGATCGTGGGTTGCAGCGCAACTTCATGATCGTACGCGGCCTGTCGATCACGAAGCAGCAGCGCGCCAGCTGCCGAACACGCACCCAGGCAGGCGTGTTCGAATCGAAAGCTGACGTTTGGTTCAGCAGCAGCCGCCTCGATCAGGAGTGTATTGAGGGCATCGCGCTCGACCGAGTAAATAACTTCCCGCGGGGTCTGGCCGTACGCCAACAGCGTGGTCGTGCCATCGAGGCCGTGCACCGCGCGGCCACGCATGGGCATCAAGAGCGGTTGGACGCGCTCGGCGAGCCCCGCACGCTCCAGGGCGCGTAGTCCGCGGGCGGCCAGCGCCAGATTGATCGAGCGTCCCGAGTCATCCGGCGTCAGGCGCGGATCGGACCGTCGCTCGAAAACCGTGACTTGAAACCCTCGCTTCGCGAGCAACAACGCGAGCAGCGCACCAGACAGACCGGCGCCCACGACATTGACCGACCCAGCCGCAAGCTTCACTGCGCGACGCGCAAACTATCCGCGAGGCGCGCAACAAATTGTTGCACCTCGCCGAACGAATTGTAGAGCGGAATCGGCGCGACACGGATCAGATCGGGCTCGCGCCAGTCGCAGATGACATCCTTGTCGCCGAGCACATCGAATACGTGGCGTCCACGTGACCCACTGCCCGAAATACGCAGGGATATCTGGCAGCCTCTCTCAGCCGGGTCGGTGGGGGTAATGACCCGCAAGCTCTTGTCATCGAGCGTCGCGAGCAGATCGGCAAGAAACCCTGTTAGCGCGAGCGACTTCTCGCGTAGCCGTTCGATGCCGACTTCACGGAAGATGTCGAGCGACGCGATGAGGGGAGCAGTCGCGAGAATCGGCGGATTGCTCACGGCCCAGCTTGCGGCATCGCTGGTCGGCAGGAACTCGGGACGCATCTGGAAGCGCGTTGCGGGGTTGTGGCCCCACCAGCCGGCGAGTCGTGGCAGATCGCGGCGCGCGAGGTGGCGCTCGTGCACAAATGCTCCGCCTACAGCACCGGGGCCCGCGTTCAAGTACTTGTAACTGCACCAGACAGCGAAGTCCGCGTCCCAGTCATGCAGCGCAAGCGGCACATTGCCGATGGCGTGCGCCATGTCGAAGCCGATCGTCGCACCCGCTCGCCGAGCGGCCGCTGCAATCCGTTGGCAGTCGAACAACTGACCGGTGCGAAACTGCACACCGGG
>JAGRJB010000192.1 GCA_020442965.1 Pseudomonadales bacterium | reverse complement strand
TTCTCGACCGGGTGGACAGCCTGACATTCACGGCGCCGCTGTTCTTCCACTTCATGAAGTTCTTTTACTACTAACGAGAGATGGCAAGACTGCTGCGTTGGTTCTTCTTCGGCGTGATCGCGCGCTTTGTGGCGACGATCGTGCTCGGACTCAATGTCCGACATCGGGAGCGGCTGCCGGCGGCGGGCCCCTGCCTGCTGGTGGCTAACCATAATAGCCATCTCGACACGATCACTCTGATGACCCTGTTGCCGCTCGGCTTGTTGCCGCGCGTGCATCCGGTTGCGGCCGCGGACTATTTTCTCCGTAATTCGCTGCTTGCCTGGTTCGCAATCAAGGTCATCGGTATCGTGCCGATCAATCGTGCGCGCTCGCGGCCAGACGAGGACTTGTTAGCGCCGGTCAAGGAAGCACTTGGGCGAGGCGATATCCTGATTTTCTTTCCGGAAGGGTCACGCGGCGATCCGGAGAAGCTGACCGAGTTCAAGGGCGGTGTCGCGAGACTGGTCGAGCGGTTTCCGGAGGTACCAGTGATCCCCGTATTCATGCACGGGCTCGGTAAGGCGCTGCCCAAGGGCGAGGCGATCCTCGTGCCATTCTTTGTCGATGTATTTGTCGGCGAGCCCTTGCGCTTCGGCGGCGACCGCGAGAGCTTTGTGCGCGAGCTGCGCACGCGGATGGACGCACTGGCGGCGGAGGGTAGCTTCCCGAAGTGGGAGTAGCGCCAATAGCGCGCTAGAGCAGTCTGACCAGTGTCTTGCCAAAATTCTCGCCGCGCATCAGCTTGCAGAACTGTGCGGCGGCATTGTCCAGTCCCTCGGCCACATCCTCGCGATAGGCTAACTGCCCCGATTCGAACCACGGGATCGCGGCTCGCAGGAATTCCTCGCGCCGATTCTCATAGTCATAGACGACCATCGGCAGGATCTTGCCGCGACAGGCCATCAGCGGACCGAGATTAGGCCCGTTCGGTGCATCCTTGAGATTGTATTGCGTGATCAGGCCGCACAGGATCACGCGCCCGTGCATCGCCAAATGACGTCCCATCACAACGGTATTGAGGATCTCGCCGCCGGTGTTGTCGAAGTAGATGTCGACGCCTCGGGGCGCCAACTCGCGCAGCCGCTGGTCGACGGACTCGTTCTTGTAATCGATGCAAGCATCGAAGCGCGCCTCGCGCACGGTCCACGTGCACTTGTGCGGACCACCTGCGATGCCGATCGCGCGCGCACCTTTGATCCGTGCGATCTGACCGACCATCGATCCAACCGGGCCCGAGGCCGCGGACACCAACACCGTGTCGCCCGCTTTGAGTTGCGCGACATCGAGCATACCGAAGTAGGCCGTCATGCCAGGCATGCCGAGGATGCCGAGCGCCGTGGAGGCGGGCGAATGGCCAGGATGGAGAAGCCACGCATCGTCGCCGTTCGATACAGTGCGCCGTTGCAAGCCCGTTTCCAAGACAACTCGATCACCGATGCTGAACACCGCGTGGCGCGAGTCGACGACGCGCGCTACGCTCCTCGCGGGCAGCACGTCGCCCGCTCGAGGCTGGCGCAGAAAGTGGCGGCCGGAGAGCAGTGCCCGCACGTAGGGGTCCAGCGACAACCACTCCGCCTCGACTAACATCTGGCCGGGGCCGACAACAGGGCGCTCACACAGCTCGTAGCGAAAGTCGTCGGGCTCGGGCGTGCCCACGAGGTCACGGGCCAACACCACACGCTCGTTGTCGCGGCTGGTCATCTGTCAGCCTCCGTTGCCGGTTGTGCTGTCACTCAGTTGATAGAGCACGATGAGATTGCCGTCGTAATCGGTAAAGGCCATTTCACGAAAACGTGCGCCTTCGGGCGTCGTGGATTCTTGTGGCTCGACGACTTTCAAGCCGGCGCTCTTGAGCGCCGCATAAACCGTGTCCAGGTTGGCAATACGGATCACGGGGCACACGAGATGCATCGCTGGGCGCTTCGGCAAGCGCACGCGAGTGACCTCGGTCAGGGCCAATGACCGCGGCTCACTCGCAGAATCAAGCGTGGCAAAACGTAGCTTGGCGCGCTTCGGGAAGTTGAACACCGGGTAGGAATACGAGTCGGGTGTCGAGTCGTGAACTGCGAATAATTGGAATCCCAGGATGTCCCGGTACACAGTCAGTGCACGGTCGAGATCGGCCACCACGAGATTTACTCGTTTCAGGTGCAGCGTCGAATCGGCGGCAAACGTTTGGTGCGTGACTATTGTTGTCAGTATCGCAAGCCCAATGGCGATTCGTGCGGATTTCAGCAGGCTAGTCATCGCAGCTCCTTCGGTACGTAGGCGAGTTGCTCGGGCGGCAAAATGGGGCGATACGCTGGGTCCCAGCGAAACGGTCGTTCGGCCGGCGAAAACTGAGTGGCATAGAGCCCGCCCTTGCCGCGACAGAGATGAATCGTGCCACCCACGGTGCCGAACGGCCCGTGCGGCACATTCTCCGGCCGCCAGAAGTAGGCGCCCGTGTGCATCACGCCGTTCGGCATGTGGATGTCGCCATTGATCGCGAACTCCTCCTCACATACGGGATGCCGCTCGACGGTGTCGCAGCTCCAGTAGGGCGGAAGTCCCGCGATCCACGTCTTGTCTTTTGTTAGCGGGTCGTCGAACAGCAGCTTGTGCACGGTGCCGCCATGGTTGAATCCCTCGCTCGCCATGTGCTTGCGCGGCCCCGTGTGCGCGGCGAGCTGGCGCGTGTCGAGCTGTAACACGAGCCGCGCGTAATCGTAGGCGCGGTCCGGCGCGCCGAGGCGACGCGGCTGCGCCGAGAAGAACGTCAATACTTCCGCGCCCTGCGGGCTCGACATCACGCCGCGCGGGAAATAGCGTGGCAGATGGGCATAGTGGTGCACCCCATAGGTTACATCGCCGATCTGCAAGGAGCCGGACAGCACAAAGAATTCTTCGTCGACATCGAGCGCATGCGGCGTATCGACGAACGCGCGGGAGTAGCGAACGATCAAACTGCAAGCACCATTGTCGGGGTCGCGGCTCAGCGTGCGTGCCGCGACGGCGGGTCGCTCGCCACCTGGCAAGCCGCTCTGCCAGGGCAACCATTGGGATTGCAGGAACTCGCTGTGTGGGCGCACTGCCGTTCGCCCTCCTAACTGTCTTGGCTGGCAGCAAAGTCCTGCTTGCCGCGTACCATCGTATCGTAAACGTCGCGCGCTTTGCCGCCGACGTTTTGTATGAGCTTCTCATGCGATGGCCATGCCGCGTCGCGCCATACCTTGCGTTCCTCGGCCGTTGGCTTGTACAGGTGCACGCCCTTGTTCGGCAAATCAGCGAGCAATTTCGCTACCGACGCGCGCACAGCGTCTCGCGTGGCTTGCGCTCCGCCATAGCCCAGCTTGACGACAGCGCGTTCCGCCTCACTGAGGCTCGCGAGCCAATCGTGATTGGCGAGCAATACGCCCATGTCGTAACTATGGTGGGTGAGTACGAAGTTAGGCGCTTCGGTCGTTAGGCCGGAGAGCGAGTACATCGTGATGCTCGTGACGCCACCGTCGATCAGGCCGGTCTGCAGTGCCGGCAGTACGTCGGAGAACGGCATGGTGATGGTGTCGCCGCCAATTTCCGCAATGAATGCCTGGGAGGCGAGCGCTGACGAGGACCGTAGTCGTACGCCGCGAGCCGCGGTGGGCAGATGAATCACCGGTCTGGCATAGAGATTGACCCAGCCGACGTCGGTCCACTGAATGAGATCAAGCCCCTTGTTCGCAAATAGTGCTGCAAACGTCGGGTACATGTAACGGTCCATGACGAAGTCGACTTCAGCGTCGCTGTCGAAGAAAAAAGGTACCGACAACATGGAAATCTCGGGCACTACGGTGGCCACGCCGGCAAACGAACCGCCGCCGATCTGAATGCGATTGCGCCGTAGCGCGGCAAACAGCGCTTCCTCTGGCCCCGTTTCACCCCGAATCACGAGGCGCAGGTCCATATCCGGGATGTTCTGCTCGATGCGCTGCTCAAATTCGAACCACAACCGCTCGTCGATGGACTTCGGCAAAGAGAATCCGGCCGCGTAGGCGACGCGCCGCCGTTTGCGAATCGACGCATCGCCGCAACCGATCAGCGCGGTGCTCGCTGCTCCGAGAGCGGTCGCGAGGCAATGGCGGCGGGTGAGCATCCTGTTCATTGGTATATCCTCAACGCAGGAGGCCCTATGACTCAAGCTCGATTGGATCGATATAGCGCTCTTGCCTTACAGGTGGACTGTGAATGCGTCCATATGGACAGCAATTCAGCGAGCAGCCGGCCGCGCATGATGGCCGCGATCGCACGCATCGAAGAGGCGATTCGCGGCGCCAAACGGTGGGTGGGCAGCGGCTTGCAGCTCGTCGTGCTGCCCGAGTACGTGCTGAGCGGGCCGCCTTGGGGGGAATCGATCCCCGAATGGCTCGAGAAAGGCACGGTCGATCCCGATGGTGCCGAGGTTGAAGCGCTCGCTGCGGTGGCTCAGCTTCACGGCGTCTATCTCAGCGTCAATGCCTATGAGACGGATCGGCATTTTCCGGGCCTGTATTTTCAGGGCAGTTTCGTGCTCGATCCATCCGGTAAACGAATTCTCTCGTATCGACGACTGATTTCGATGTACGCGCCGACGCCGCACGACGTCTGGGATCGTTATCTCGACGTATACGGGCTGGATGGCGTCTTTCCGGTCGCCGACACGCCGATCGGCAAGCTCGCCGCCATCGCCTCCGAAGAGATCCTCTATCCGGAGGTCGCGCGCTGTCATGCGATCCGCGGTGCGAACGTGTTTCTTCACAATAGTAGTGAGGTCGGCGCTGCGACGATGACACCGAAGCAGATTGCGCGGCGCGCTCGCGCGCTCGAGAACCTGGCGTTCGTCGTATCGGCTAACAACGCGCGCTTGATCGGCATCGAGGTGCCGGTCGACTCGGCCAATGGCGGCTCGGATATTCTCGACTACATGGGTCGTCAGCTGATCGCGGCTTCGCCGGGTGCGTCGTGCACGGCGACCGCGTTGCTCGATATGGCGGGGCTGCGAGCCTACCGTGCTGCGGGTGGCATGGGGAACATGTTGTCACGTCAGGCGCTGGGTTTGTTCGCTGAATCCTATGCCCAGGCCGACATCAGGCGGCAGAACGGCTTATGGAAGCACGGTAAGGTCGTCGTGCCGGACCGGAGCTATTTTGCCAAAGCGCAAGCCGACGTCCTCGAGCGCATCAGCGAGCGTGGGCTGACAAGCTGACGATGCTTCCATGAGTGAAGCGGGTTGTCAGTTCCACGGCGCGAACGTCTCACGTCACACGGCGGGTGCGTGGCAGGTAGAGTCTTTCGGGCGTGGCGTTTATCTGTTTCGCTGGAACAAGGGCTTTTATCTGAGCCCCTTCGTCGTTGCCGATGATGGCGTAACCGCCTTCGATCCAATCAGCGCCGACGCCGCAGTGGAGTATCGCGCGGCGATCGCGACAGTCACCAATCGCGCGGTAACGAGACTCGTGTACAGCCATGATCATCGCGACCATATTGTGGGCGGTACCGTTCTCGGTGCGGATCTCGAAGTGTGCGCGCATCCCACGGTCGCGGACCGCGTGACGCGGCGCGGACATAATGACATCGTCATGCCCAATGTTTCGCTCGGTGACGGTGCCGTGATCGCAAGCGGCGCAACACGAATCGACGTGCACGATTTTGGGCCTAACCACTCCGATTCCAACCTGCTGTTCGTGTTGCCTACCGACCAGGGCCGCATGCTGGTCTGGGTCGACGGTGTCGAGCCAGACGTCGCGCCGTATCGAAATCTCCCGGACACCGACTTTGCGGGCTATTTGCACTCGCTCGAGTCCGCCATGCGTCTGCAGTTCGACTTTGTCGTGGGTGGGCATACCGGGCCCGGCGAACGGCGCTGGGTTGCCGATTATCGCGATTACATATTGCGGCTGCTCGAGGCGACCGAGGTCGCTTATCGGTCGAGTGGTGAGCAGGCACCACGCCCCGGTGAGGATGGCGTCGCCATGACCGAACGAGTACGCGGTGACGTGACCGCGACGGCCGCGCGCGCGATCCGCGGTCGCTATGGTCATTGGGCGGGGTTCGAACAATGGGCGCCCATGACGGCGGATCGAATTCTCAGTTTCATCATCACTGGCAACTAACAGCAGACAGGCATCATGGCAAGAGCAGCGCGACACCACGAGTATGGCGATCCGGCGAAGGTGTTGCGCGTCGAAGCCGTGCCGGCCGAACAGCCGGGCGCGGGCGAGGTTGTCATTCGAATGGCGGCGGCGGCGATGCACATCGCGGATCTGCGCACCATCCAGGGCGTTCCGCCATTCGCGATGCCGCTGCCGCGTACACCGGGGTTTGAGGGTATCGGCCGGATTGTCAGGGTGGGAGAGGGCGTTGCGGCGACGCGCGTCGGTGAACGCGTCTTTGCGCCGCTGGCGAGCGGCACTTTCCGTGACGAGGTACGCTGCAAATCCGACGCCTGCATTCCAGCCCCCGAGGGTGACGCGGTGCAGTTGAGCCTCATGATGGTGAACGGCGCGACCGCGGTTGTGATGCTCGAGGACTACGCGAAATTCGCGCAAGGCGATTGGTTGATTCAGAACGCCGCTAACTCGAGCTGCGGTCGTTACCTGATTCGTCTTGCGCAACTGCAAGGGATACACACCGTGAACGTCGTCCGCCGACCAGAGTTGGTCGATGAGATTCGTAAGCTTGGCGGGGATGTCGTGCTGGTAGACGGTCCCAATCTCGCAGCGCGCGTGGCGGCAGCGACGGGCAGCGCGCCGATCAAGCTCGGCATCGATGCCGTGGCGGGCGCCGCCACGCAGCGAATCGCTGAATGTCTCGCACCGGGCAGTACCGTACTGAGCTACGGCTCGATGACGAACAGCCGCTGTGAGCTCGATTTCTACCTGATGTTCCGCAACGACATTCGCCTCGAGGGCCTCAGCTTCGCGCGCCAGTTCCACAAACTGCGCAAGCCAGACGAAGTGCGGGCGCTGTACGCCAAGTTGGCGGACCTGATGGCGCGCGGGGTGTTAGTCGCCAAGATCGCCGGTGTGTACCCGCTCGATCGGATCGTCGAGGCTTGCGCGCGCGCCGCGCAGACTGGCACGGAGCGTGACGGCAAAGTCATTGTCACGATGGCCGAGCACGCGCGCTGAGGCGACGCATTTGGTCATGCCCAGGTAAGCGGCTCCCTGAACACTCCCGGGAGTTTCTTGTCGCTACGCTCGACGAATTGTCGCGGTAGTTCGTCGAGTGACTTGACGATGACACCTTCGTTACGCCACAACATGGCTCCCGGTTTGCCGCGCATATTGAGCCAGGATTGCCATTCCGTTTGACTCGTCCACGAGTACAGGCTGGGAATCATGGTCAGCTTCTTGTTAGCGACGTCGGCGATGCGGCATGCCCAGCAATCGAGCGTCATTTCGGTTTTATGGAACCCTGTCGAGCGTTCCTTCCAACGCGTAAAGGCGTGTCGCGAAATCCATACCTGATCATCGATGAAGCGCCAATCGAGCAATACTGGCCGATTGAAAACGGTGCTTTCCATCGTGAAATTGGCACTGTATTCGGGGCCCTTGGCAGTCATCACGCTCCCGCTGATGCCACCGCGAAACGTCGGTACTGTGACCTTCTCGCCAGTGTAGGGATTGTCATACTCGTCGAGATACTCGCCCGTCTGCGGATCGAGATAGAACATCCAGCCGCGTGATCGCTCCTCGACCGCACCGTCGGCACGCTCGCGCGACATACGCATTCCGCCGCCCTCGACGCGATACAGCAGGCGGCCGTAATCCGCGATCGCCGGCCCGTCACCTGGTACTAACCCGAATACGCGTCCAGCCACGTAGTTGTAAACGGGCTTGCCTGACAAATCGCCTTGGAGTCGACCGAGGGTCTTGACGTTGAACGCCGGATCATCCGTTGGAAAACGGGCGCTATCCTGGTTAGCTGCACGCGACCGTAGCGTTGTGGCCAGAGCCGCGGGCGCAAAGCTCGCAATTCCGCCGGCCGCTACCGTTCCGGCGAGTAGGGTGCGGCGCATCAGGTCCGGCTTTGCAGCATCGATATCGCGCATAGTTGACTCCTGGGAAATTTGTCCTTGCCGCCTGATCATAGCTGAATTGTTGCCCGGTTCGATCGGGCTGTGCTAATAGACCAGATGATCTAGATGATCGCAAATGCTCAGCATTGTCGATCTGCGACGATCGACAGTCAGTACCCATCCACTCCCACTCCGAGACAAAGCAGCGTCAAATGCCAACCTTAAGCAGACGTCGAGCGATCGTTCTAGGTGCCGCCGGCGCGCTGGCAAGCAATCAATTACCGACGTCGGTCGCGCGCGGCGCCGACGCCCCACGAGTTCGCCTGCCGACCACCCGAAGCGACGTTTTAGTCATCGGCGCTGGTCTGTCAGGTCTCAACGCGGCATTGATACTCGAGAGCCAAGGCTTGAGTGTGACGGTGCTGGAAGCGCGAGATCGAATCGGCGGGCGACTGTATACGCTCAACGATGTCGTCGGCGCACCCGAAGCGGGTGGCAATGGCATCGGTCGTTCGTATGCGCGATAGTTAGACATCGCCGCTCGGCTCAAGGTCGAGCTCGTACCCGAACGTCTTCGCACCGAGCCGCGCGAGAATACCGCGCTGCACATCCGCGATGAGTTCATTCGTTTGAGCGATTGGCCAACACACCGCTTCAACCCGAGTCCCGAGGGCCTGCGGGACCTCACACCTTGGCAGATCATCTTCAGTTTTCTCAATAGCCGTGTGCCCCAAATGGACCTGGACGGCTGGCAGCAACCAGCCAACGTGCATCTTGACGTGCCGATCGCGAATTATTTGCGCGATCAGGGTTTGAACGACGAAACAATACGACTGGCGGATAAATTCAGCTCCTACGGCACGAATCTTTGGGAGACGTCGCTGCTGCAACTTTGTAGTGTTTTTGCGTTTGCCCGCGTTTCCATGGCGATCGGCGCCGGCCGCGGCTCAATGAGCATCAAAGGTGGCAATCAGCGCCTGCCGGAGGCGATGGCCAAAGCGGTCAAAGGTGACGTTCTGCAAGCGCGCGCTGTGGCGGCCGTGCGTGTCGATGGCGAGGGAATCGAGGCGCGCTGCACCGATGGCGGTCGGCACGTCGCGAAGTTTCTCGTCATGTCATTGCCGTTCTCGGCATTGCGACTGTTGACGATTGAACCGGCCTTTCGCGGGCTTCAGGCCGAGGCGGTGGCGACGCTTCCTTATCATGCGGCATTTCAGGCTCATTTCGCGATTGAAAAGCCGTTCTGGGAGAGCGACGGTCTACCACCGTCGTTTTGGTCCGATGGCCCCATTGAGCGTTTCAACGCGCTAACGTATGGGCCTGACAACTCCATCTCTTCCTTCATGCACTTTTCGGACGGCGATAGCGCACGGCGCTACGATCTGTTGCCGGCCGAATCGTCGGCTGCGCTCGTACTGAGTGAGCTCGAACGCATACGGCCTGCCGCCAAAGGGGCGTTGCGTCTCGTGCGGGCCTTTTCCTGGCAACAAACCCCGTATTCGGGCGGTGCCTACGCGTCGTGGATGCCTGGCCAGATTCCGCGCTTCGCGTCCGCCATGCGCATGCCATACGAACGGATGCATCTATGCGGCGAGCACACGAGTGTGATGGCTCGCGGCATGGAAGGCGCGTTGGAGTCAGGTGAACGTGTTGCACTCGAGATTCTGCAGCGAGCATGACGACGCATGAGCGGCGTGATGCGATATCAGAGCGCAGTATCGAAAGGCTCGGGGAGCGAAGTCCTGCTGCGTGTGACGAATTCGACCGGTAACTCATCGACAGAGCTCACGACGATGCCGTCATGGCGCCACAGCATCGCGCCCGGATGATTGTCCATTTTCAACCAGGATTGCCATTGCGTCTGGCTGGTCCAGGAATAGGCATTGGGGATATGACCGAGTCCACCATCCGCGACGTCCGCTGCGCGACACACCCAGCAATCGAGTGTCATCTCCGTGCGAAATGCGCCGCTTGAGGATTCCTGCCAGCGCGTGAAGGCCTGTCGATGAATCCATGCTCGATCGCCAACGAAATGCCAGTCGAGCAGCAGTGGCGTGTCGAATACCGTGCTCTCCATGGGAAAATTGGCGATCAGTTCGGGACCTCGTGTGCCGATAACGCCCCCGGTGATACCTGCGCGAAACGTCGGTACAGGCACGCGTTCCAGCGTGTACGGATTGAGGTAGGAATCCAGATACGCGCCAGTCCGCACGTCCTTGTAGAAAAGCCAGTTTCTCGTGCGCTCTTCGATAGCGTCGTCTTTGCGCAGCCGCGCACGGCGCACAGTGCAGCCCTCGGTACGATACAGCAGTCGGCCATACGCGCTCAGTGACGGCCCGTTGCCAGGCTCGAGGCCGAATACCCGGCCTTGCCGGTACGCGAAGACCGGCTTGCCAGACAAGTCGCCCTGCAATCGGCCGAGTATGCGGACGTTGAACACCGGGTCGTGAATCGGCAGCTTTGCAACATCCACCGATTCCGTTGGTAGGGTGCCGCCCGGGGCGGGAAGAGCGAAGAGACTGCCGGCGGCGAGCGAGACCAGGCTCTCGCGACGACTAACTGTACTCATTCGCTGCCTCCGTCGATGGACGGCCGATACGATCTATTCCCATCGTCGCATCACCTTCCTCGAGCAGCCAAGCGTGCACCTGGGCGACTGGCAATCTGGCGAGCGCGTGCGAATCGCAAACGAGATAGTAGGCGAACCGCCGCGGATACTCGATCGCAAGCGGTTTCACAAGCTGGCCGGTCGTTAGATAGGGCTCGGCGATGCAGCTGCGCGCAAGCGCTACCCCCAGTCCGGCAGCTGCCGCGACCATCACGCTACTGGAGGACTGGATACGCAGGCCCCACGATCCGTCGATGTCATGGGCTTTGGCGAAGGCGAGCCACGCTGGCCAGTCGGGCAGACCGAGATTCTGGCTCTCGCGGTTCCAGATCATGGTGTCGTCATGGATCAGATGCTGTGCGCGCAGGTCGTCGACGTTCTTGATTGGATGCTTCACTAACAGCTCAGGCGCGCACACCGGATAAACAGTATCCGACATCATCAAATCGACCCGCGCGTCTTCGAATGGACCACCCCCCAGATAAATGGCGAGGTCGTGCTCCATCGGGTTCTGTGTCACCTGGAGGCCCTGATTGACCCATATTCGCAGGTTGATGTCGGGAAATCG
>JAGRJB010000191.1 GCA_020442965.1 Pseudomonadales bacterium | reverse complement strand
GTCTCGAAGCCGCGATGCGGATGCGCGCCAACACCACGCGGTCTGGATGCCGGAGCAAACTGCGTCGGGCGCGCGTAGTCCAGCAACAGCAGCGGACTGACTTGTTGGCCATGCGTGTCGTACGAGAACAGTGATCGAACCGGAAAGCCGTCTCCGACCCAGTGTGGTGACGGCGGGCTAAAAACCCCGATAACCTGTTTCATGAGGCACCTCATTGCCAAAAATTACTGCGAGAAATTTGCTGCGATGAGTATAGCCGTGCAACGAAAGAGCTTCCAGATGCTATAATTGCGCCACATTGTTCTATTTCTGGGACGGCCAATGGCCCCGCAGGACCTCAACGATCTTTTCTACTTCGCGCAGGTTGTCGATCATGGCGGGTTCGCCCCAGCCGGCCGCGCACTGGGAATTCCAAAATCCAAGCTCAGCCGGCGCGTGGCCGCGCTCGAGAGTCGGCTTGGGGTCCGGTTGATCCAACGTACCACGCGGCGCTTCTCCGTGACGGACATCGGCCGCACCTACTATGCACACTGCAAGGCCGTGCTCGTCGAAGCACAGGCTGCGCAGGAGTCCATCGAGCTGACTCGCGCGGAGCCTTGCGGCGTGGTGCGTATCACCTGTCCGATCGCGCTGCTCGATATGCAGATCGCGCCGCTACTCGCGCAGTTCATGGCGCAGTACGCGCGCGTTGAAATCCAGGCCGAGGCTACCGATCGCGTGGTCGATGTTGTCGGCGAGGGGATCGACATTGCTGTTCGGGTGCGGCCACCGCCACTCGAAGATAGCGAACTGCTGCTGCGGACGTTTGCCGAAGCAGGCCAATGCCTCGTTGCCAGTCCGCAACTGCTAACAAGTGGCGGCGCGCCAGTCAGTCCGGCCGACCTTCGCGCGCTACCGAGCCTTGCGCACGGGCAGCCGCAGAGTGATCACCACTGGGATCTGTACGGACCCGCGGGCGCGCGCGCGACGATCGCGCACCACCCGCGCTTGATCACGCGAGGCATGATCGCGCTGCGTGCTGCGGCGATTGCCGGCATTGGTGTCGTGCAGTTGCCCGAAATGCTGGTGCACGACGAGTTGGCGAGTGGCGAACTGCGGCGAGTGCTGCCCGACTGGACACCGCGTCGCGAGATCATCCACGCCGTGTTTGCCTCGCGCCGTGGTCAGCTGCCGTCGGTGCGCGCGCTGCTCGATTTCCTGGCGGCCGCTTTGGACAGTGCCGAGCGTCGCATTTGACACGCCACGCGGATTGGCGTCAGTCTCTGCGAGATGAAGAACCAACTGATGAATAGCGTCTCCCGCGGAACACCATTGCTCGCCGGCATGCTGTGTTTGCTGGCACCGCATTGGGCGGTCGCCGGCGGGTTCGACCAGGATCTCTTCGAGCGCTTCGTCGCGAGCAACATGGGCACCGATGGTAAGCCGGTGTACTACTACTCCACGGGCACCGTGAGAACTTTTCCAGGTGGCGAGCTGCTGGCCAACATCGAAGGAGTCGACATGGCGCGGCTCCTCAAGCGCGATGCCGACGGCACGGTGCACAAGGCCAGCCGCAAGATGTTCATCCTGCGCGATCCGAAAACGGGCGCGGTGATCGAAGAAATCGACGGCAAGCCGTACAACCAAACCTTCTATCCCTATCAATACATGACGTTCAGACTCGGAACGAACGGCGAGCTGAGCGGCGGCTCGACACAGGGCGCCGGCGCCAAGAAGCATTTTGTGAACTTCGCCGGTGGCATCGAAGCGCGCCGCGTGGGCGATATCGCCGTGTTCAGCGCTGCTAACACCCGACAAGGCCAAGACGGCACGGGCAGTTACGAGATGTACGAGTTTTGGGTACTGCCAAAGAGTTCAGGCATCAAACCATCCGCAACCTTGACACTGACACTCGTCAACTGGCAGCCCATTGGCAAGGGCAAGCCCGTGTACACGCATCGTACGTCCTGGCGGGTCGACCGATACGCGGATCTGCCGGCGTCGTTGCGCGATTACATCGACACGAAAGCACCGTTGTATCGCGAACCGCCGCGTGACATGGCTGAGATCGAGCGCTTGCAACAGTGAGCATCGTCGTCTCGTGCGAATAGCAGTACTCGGCAGCGGCACCACGTCACGCGATCTGCCCGCACACCTCGCCGCTCTGAGCGACGCTACGACTCAGGTCGCGATCGTCAATCCGCGACTCGCTGTCTTTCCGGCGACAGCGTACGAACGGCTGATCGTCGACCTGGGCTATGTCGATGCCGCTGAAGAGGCGCATCGGGGTGGCTTTGATGCCGTTGCTATCAACTCCTTCGCGGACTACGGCATCGGCGCGATCCGCGCCGCCGGAATCACGGCGTTCGGCTCCGGTGAGGCGGCGCTGCGAGCGGCCGCGAAGGTCGGGCCGCGCTTCTCCATCGTGACGATTTGGCCGGCCTCGATGGCGTATCTCTATGACGAGCGACTGCGCGCGCTGGACCTCGGTACGCGTTGCGCTCGCGTGCGCCATGTCGGCGTTGAATCGGACCTCGCGACTCTCGGCACACACGACAACGTGATGGCGCAACTGCATCGCGGTGACGTCGCGATGTTGCAACGCGTGCTGGGTGAATGCCGCGCCGCGATCGCGCAAGATGGAATCCAGAGCATTGTGTTGGGCTGCACCTGCATGGCGCCGATCGCTACCGCAGTCGGCACGGCGCTCGATTTTCCCGTCATGGAAGGCTCGGCGCTGGCGGTGCGCGCCGCCAAGGCATCAGGGACGCGCGCCATCGGGCGACGCACGAGCGCAACGATCATCGGCGCGCTGGTAGACGCTTGGTTGCATCGCAGCGCCCGCACCGGCGACGGCACCGGCGACGGCGACGGCGACGGCGACGGCGACGGCGACGCTAGCAGTCTCGTGCCGGAGCACTTGCACGCGAACCTACCGAGCGCGGGCAGTTGCGATGTTTGTGTCCCGTAGAGAACCTCAGACCTATGCCGGGCGGGCACTAGCGACTATGGCGCAGCGCGCCGTGCAAACCATCCTGCCAGACAGCCTCAGGTTGCTCGACCGGCGTGATGTCGAGATTCACGACGGTCGCGTCCTGATCACTACGCACTAACACGCACTCGAGCGCTTCACCAGCACCCGCATTGATCTCCTGATGCGGAACCCACGGCGGAACATAGATAAAATCGCCAGGGCCAGCCTCGGCTGTGTACTCGAGTCGCTCACCCCAGCGCATACGGGCGACACCGCGTAGCACATAGATGACGCTCTCGAGCACGCCGTGATGATGCGCACCGGTCTTCGCATCCGGCGCGATGGTAACGGTGCCGGCCCAGATCTTCCTGGCCGCCACTGTAGCCGCACTGATCGCCGCAGCCCGCTGCATACCCGGTGTCTGCGGCGTATGGGTGTCGAGTTGACCCGCGCGCACGATGCGCACGCCGTCGCGACGCCATCTATCGTTCACGCTTGCTCTCGGGGCGAGTGCCAATCCACACCGCAGCCGCTAACAAGATTACCGCAATGGCTGCCTTGATCTGCCAGGTCGTTTGGACAGCGAGCGAACTGATGGATGCCCCGATCGCCATTCCGCCGATGGCATAAACCTTGCCGCGCCGGCGTATGACGCCGTATTCGATCCAGTCGTGCAGACCGCGGCCGAATCGCGGGTGCTCGAGGAGCTTCGCGCTGAGGCTGGGAGCACTTTTCGCCCAACACATCACCGCCAGAATCCAGAATCCCGTGGTCGGCAGCAGCGGCACGAAAATGCCGATCGCACCTAACAGAAAGAATCCGCCCCCCAACACTCGCAGCGCAGTCGTCTTCACTGATCCCGACCTCGTTGCAGACAGCACGACGCTTGCCATGGTGGCGGCCCCTCGCAATCATCCCTGGCAGCTGTTGCGGAGCGCTTGCGCGACGCCCGCCCCTTACGCTGGATCGGCTTTGGCAAATTGCGCCAGCGCTCATGCTGCCCTTTGTCGAGGAGTCTAAACAGATTGCCCGCCTGCGTGAAGTCGTCGTTGCCCGCCGGTGACCGTACCGCGCAGCATCCCCGCTGATTCTGAGCGGCGGTTCAGCAACAGTCGGCCATGAGGCTGTTCTGATTGTCCGCGATCAGCGCGCCTGCCGTTGTTTTGACCGTGTCCGGAGCCCGACCATGAACCCTCGCCAAATCATAGTGCAAATGGTTTGTCTTCATCGCGTTGATAGGCATTGCCTATCTAGCGCAAGTTCGAAACCATCAACATGTTTGCACGTCATACTGTTGTCCCCAGTAGTCACTCCTGAAAGTCATGTTCTGTAGGCGCAATCCCACGTCGATGCTCGCTATCGCGTTGCTCGCCCTTTTGCTAGGCAGCCGCGCGGTCGCGGACCCTATCTCGATCCACATCGACGGCCTAACCAAGGAGCTGGAAACCGCGGTGCGCGAGAATCTCGAGCTGCAGCAGTATGTCGAGCGCGATACGCATCCCACTGAACTGCGACGACTCACAGAACGCGGTGACGAGGAGATCCGCCGGGCGCTCGAGCCCTACGGCTACTACCATGCGGAGGTGACGAGCAGCCTCGAACAGAGTAACGGCGGACTGCGCGCAGAGTACCGCGTGCGCCTTGGCGAGCGTGTCATCGTCCGCAACAGCCGGGTAACCGTGACGGGTCCGGGCGGTGAACAGCCCGCAGTGCGGCGCGCGATCGAGAGCTTTGCGCCCGCTGTCGGCGCCCCGCTCGATCACGGCCTGTACGAGGACAGCAAGGCGCGGATCACCGCGGCGCTACAGACTCGTGGCTACTTCGACGAGCAGCTCGAACGGCATCGAGTCGCGGTCACCCGGGCAACCCATAGCGCCACGATCGATCTCGCCTGGCAGAGCGGCGACCGCTATCGTATCGGCAGCGTTCGCTTCAGCGACGCCCAATTTCCCGACAGCTTTCTGCAACGCTACGCGCCCTGGGATCCGAATGCGCTCTATGACATCGAGGAATTGTTGCAGCTGCAACAACGACTGGTGGACGCTGACTATTTTTCGACCGTCTCGGTGCAGCCGGCGCTGGAGGAGCGCGCTGACGGTCACGTTCCCGTGAACGTACTACTCATCCCGGCCAAGCGCACGATCTATTCCGCCAGTGCATTCGTGAGCACCGACGCTGGCCCGGGCGTGCGCCTCGGAATCGAACGCCGTTGGCTCAATCGGCGTGGCCACAAGATTGGTGGACAGGCGGAATACAGCACACGGGTCGAAGGCTACAGTGCTTACTACCGCATACCGCGGCCAGCCAAGCAATCGCGGCTCTACAGTTTTGCCGGCGGTTATCGCGACGAGCAGACCGACAGCAGTCGGTCCCGCCTTGCACGTCTCTCGGCGATCGAATCCATCGATGACTGGCACGGCTACGCTCGCACGCTGGGGCTGCAATACCTGAACGGCGATTTCACCATTGCCGACGAGCAGCGATCCTCCGGACTGCTGTACGCCGAGGCCAATCTCGGCCGCAAGCGGGCTAACGACCTGGTGTTCCCGTCCGACGGACTGTCCGTGAGTTACACCGCGCGCCTGGCGGCGGAGCCGCTGCTGTCCGACACCAGTCTCGTCCAACTGCGCGCCGACGCCAAATGGATCGGCTCACTGAGCGAGCGGGCGCGATTGATCCTGCGTACATCGGTCGGCGCACTGCAGGCCGCCAACTTCAACGCGCTGCCGCCGGAACTCCGTTTCTTTGCCGGTGGCGACCGTTCGATACGCGGCTTCGACTACCAACAGATCGGCGAACGCAATGCAACGGGCGGCGTGATCGGCGGTCGGTACCTGGCCGTCGTCAGCGGCGAGATCGAATATTATTTTCTCGAGAAGTGGGGTGTCGCAATGTTCGTCGATGCCGGCGACGCCTTCAGCTCGCGTGTGAACGCCAACGTGGGCACTGGACTCGGCCTGCGTTGGAGGTCGCCGGTGGGCATCGTACGCGTCGATGTTGGCGTACCGGTAGCCACCGACCTGACCGACAAAGGCTGGCGCATTCACCTCATGATCGGGCCGGATTTATGAGTGGACTGCGCGCAATTCGCTGGCTCGCAATCGGCCTCGGTGCCTTTCTTACACTGATACTAACGACTGCGGCATGGCTGACTCAATCCACCTCTGGCGCTCGCTGGCTGTACCAACGGGCGTCTGCTCTGGCGCCGGGATCGCTGTCGATCGCAACGATTGACGGTAGCGTATCTGGTCCGCTGACCATTCGCGGCCTAGTCTACCGAGACGCAGACGCCGGCATCGAACTCACGGTCGACCGATTGC
>JAGRJB010000190.1 GCA_020442965.1 Pseudomonadales bacterium | reverse complement strand
CTGCCCGGCTACGAGCGCACCTATCCGCCGCACTGGCGCGCTAGCTAGCAACTTCTGCCTTGCGAGGTGGCGCTCGGCACGAGGGGTTGTTAACCTTGCAGTTTTGCACTTGCAAGCGGAGCGCCAAGTATGGCTCACAAGATACACATTGAGTTTCCTGGTCGTATTCTCATGGTGGGATGCGGCAGCATCGGACAAGGAGTTTTGCCGCTCATTCTGCGGCACATCGGCATCGCCAAAGAGCGCATCACGATTGTTGCAGCTGATGACCGCGGCCGCGCAGCGGCGGATTCTCTCGGCGTCAAGTACGTGAAAGCGACGCTGGTGAGTGAGAATTTCGAGCGTGTGCTCGAACCGTTCCTGGGCCGGGGCGATTTTCTCTTGAACGTCTCGGTCGACGTATCGAGCGTTGCGCTCATCCGGTATTGCTGGAAGCGTGGCGCAATGTATCTCGATACTTGCATCGAGCCATGGCCCGGCGGCTACACGGATCCGAGCATCCCGCATTCTCGCCGAACGAATTACGCCCTGCGTGAGGGCGCGCTGGCGCTGCGCCAAGAGGCCAACGACAAGACACCGACGACTGTTATCACCCATGGTGCAAATCCCGGTCTCGTGTCGCACCTGATCAAGCAGGCGCTCGTCAATCTGGCAGGCGATCTCGGCGTGCAGAGCAAAACGCCGGTCAACCAGGCAGATTGGGGCGCGTTGGCGCAACAGCTCGGCGTCAAGACCATCCACATCGCCGAGCGTGACACGCAGAATAGCGTCAAGCCCAAGCGCGTTGATGAGTTCGTCAACACGTGGTCGGTAGATGGTTTTGTCAGTGAGGGCATGCAGCCGGCCGAACTCGGCTGGGGCACGCATGAGCGCAATTTCCCGCAGGATGGCCGACGCCACGACTTCGGCACAGGGGCGGCGATTTTTCTGATGCAACCGGGCGCGGCCACCAAGGTGCGAACCTGGACGCCGAAGGCCGAGTACATCCACGGCTTTCTGATTACACACTCCGAGGCCATCTCAACCGCGGACTTCTACACGGTAAAGAAGAACGGCGAGGTGGTGTATCGCCCGACTTGCCACTACTCCTATCACCCCTGTGATTCGGCGGTGGTGTCGATGCACGAATTTGTCGGCAAGAACTATCATTTGCAGAGCAAGCAGCGCATTCTGATGGACGAGATCCTCGATGGCATCGACGAGCTGGGTGTATTGTTAGCCGGCCACGAGCGCAACGCGTACTGGTTCGGCTCACAACTTTCGATCGGTGAGGCACGCAAACTCGCACCGTTCAATAATGCGACCAGCCTGCAAGTCACCGTCGCCTGTCTCTCTGGCATGGTATCGGCCATGGAGAGCCCGAATCGAGGCTTGCTTGAACCGGAGGATCTCGACTTCAAGCGTAATCTTGAGATCTGCAAGCCGTATCTCGGCCCGCTGGTTGGCCAATACACCGACTGGACACCGTTGCACGATCGTGAACGCCTGTTCCCGGAAGACCTCGACAGATCAGACCCCTGGCAGTTCAAGAACGTGCGCGTGGTCGGCTGATCGCACGCCGGCGCTAGCTGCCGCTGATCGGGGGCGGTTGGTAGTCGATAGCCACGATCGCAAGGCGTCGTTCGCCGACCGGTAAGGCCACGCGGACCTCCTCGTCGAGCCGCTTACCCAGCAGGGCGCGTGCGAGCGGTGAGTCGAGGCTGATGTAGTCGGCCACCATGTCGAACTCATCGGGCCCCACGATTCGATGGCGAATGGTCGCGCCGGTCTCGTCTGCGAGCGTTACCCACGCGCCGAAGAAGACGCGCTGTCGATCTGCGGGAGCCTGGTCGACGATCACCATGCCGTCTAGCCGCTTGCGCAGGAAGCGCACGCGCCGATCAATCTCGCGCAAGCGTCGTTTGCCGTAGGTGTATTCGGCGTTCTCCGACCGGTCGCCTTGTGCGGCCGCCTCGCTCACCGCCTGCGTCACGGCGGGGCGCTCGATTCGCCATAACGCATCGAGTTCGGCCTGCAGTCGGGCCGCACCGGCAGGTGTGATGAACTGCGAGCCCGCGGCCGTGGGAGATCTATAGCGCGTCATTTGCCTGGATACATCTGTTTTCGTGAGACAGGTCTCATGGCACTTCGGCCGGCGTGGTCGCGTTGTGTGCGGCTCCTCACAGCCGCAGTTTGTTTACACCCGTAGCATTTTGGCCATGAGCGCACGCTACTACACGCACTTCGTGACCGAGTCGAACGAGGCTCGACATGCGCACGAGTGGAGCGGCGTGGTCGAGCTGACTCACCCGCTAGCACAGATACGCGGCTCATCCGAGCTGCGCCGCCTGCTGGCACGCAACTTCGAGCTGGATGCAGAGGATATCAGGATCCTGCAACTCGCTCGCGTGCACTGAATCCCCTAGCGGACTTCTTTCCCTTCATCGAAAGTCCGCCTTCCAGGCCCTAAGCTCTCACAGAGCTTGGGGCTTTTTTTATACTGGGGTCATCCGAGCCGGAACTCTGGCCGACGTTTTTGGAGAAGGGCCAATGCTGTTGAGATTCGCTGTCGTGACCGGCGTAGCGTTGCTGAGCGCCTGTGCGGTTGCGCCGCCGCCGGTGCCTGCACCGCCGCCTGCCGATGTGCGGGCAGCTACCACCCTGCCGTCGGGCCTCGATCTCACTGGATTCGATCGCGGCGTGCGGCCACAGGACGACCTCTATCGTTTCGGCGGCGGATCCTGGTTGCGCAATACTCCCATCCCCGCCGATAAATCTAGCTACGGCACCTTTGCGCGTCTGGCGGACGATGCCGAGACCGTGATACGCGATCTCATCGTCGATCTGGCGCAGCGGGCCGACTGGCCCGCGGGCTCGGCGGAACAGAAAATTGGCAGTTTCTACAGTTCCTATATGGATACCGAGCGGCTCGAAGCGGTCGGGTTGCAGCCACTGGCGGCCCAATTCTCGCGCATTGCTTCGATCAACACGGCGCGCGATGTGGTGCGCTACATCGGCGCATCGCAGCGAATCGGAGTCGCGCACCCGATCGCGTTCTTTGTCTCGCCCGACGCGCGGGATTCGTCGCGCTATCTGGCCGCGCTCTATCAGAACGGTCTCACGATGCCCGATCGTGACTACTACCTCGATCCAGACGACAAGTACAGAGCGTTTCGCAGCGCATTCTCCCAGTATGTCGAGCAGCTGCTGGCGGCCGCCGGTGAAGCAGATGCGGCTTCCATGGCGCGGCGCATCACGGCACTCGAGACGCGCATTGCTGAGTACCACTGGACCAAGGTCCAGAACCGCGATCCGCTGAAGACCTATAACAAGATGACGCTCGCGGAGCTGCGCAAGCTCGCACCACAGTTCGATTGGTCGGCGATGCTCGAGGGGTTGGGCGCGACGCCGGGCTCGATCGACGTCAAGCAACCGAGTTTCGTTGCGGGCATCGGCAAACTGGTACGGAGCGTGCCGGTTGCGGACTGGCGCGTCTATTTCAAGTTTCGGCTGCTGGATGCGTACGCGCCGTACCTTGCCAAGCGGTTCGACGAGCTGCATTTCGGCTTCCACAAGCGCAGCTTGCAGGGTGTGACCGGGCAACAACCGCGCTGGCAGCGCGCAGTGCAGGCCATGAACAGCGTCATGGGCGAGTTGCTAGGGCAGCAGTACGTCGAGCGCGAGTTCAGCGCTGACGACAAGACGCGCGTCAAAGCGCTGGTGGGAAATTTGCTGGCGGCCTTCGATCAATCAATCGATCAGCTCGACTGGATGGGACCGCAGACGCGCGCAGAAGCCAGGCAGAAGCTCGCGAAAATTGGCGTCAAGATCGGCTATCCCGATGTTTGGCGTGACTACTCCGCGTTGGTCGTTACGCGCAGTGACTTGATCGGCAACATGCGTCGATCGGCCGAGTTCGAGATCAATCGACAGCTGGTACGCATCGGGCGGCCGGTGGATCGCACCGAATGGTTCATGACGCCGCAAACCGTCAATGCCTACTATTCCCCGAGCCACAATGAGATCGTTTTTCCGGCGGCGATTCTGCGGCCGCCGTTCTTCGACTCGAACGTGGACGATGCCGTGAACTATGGGGGTATCGGCGCGGTCATCGGCCACGAGATCAGTCACGCGTTCGACGATCAGGGCCGTCAATACGACGGGGACGGCAATCTGCGTGACTGGTGGAGTTTCGATGATGCTGCGCGCTTCAAGAAGCGCGCAGGTGCGCTCGTTGCGGAGTTCAACAACTTCACCGTGCTCGACGGGCAGAAGCTCAACGGCGAGCTGACCCTGGGTGAGAACATCGGCGATCTCTCCGGATTGGCCGTTGCCTTCAAGGCCTATCAACTTTCATTGCATGGAGCGCCGGCGCCGATGATCGATGGCTTCAGCGGCCCGCAGCGGTTCTTTCTGGGTTGGGCGCAGATCTGGCGTCGCAATTACCGGGACGCGGAACTGCTCAAGCGGGTGCTGACCGATCCGCACAGCCCGAGTGAGTACCGAGCCAACGGCACGGCCAGCAATCTGGACGCCTTTCAGCAGGCCTTCGAACTCAAGCCAGGCGACAAGCTATATCGCGCGCCCGAAGAGCGTGTCAAAATCTGGTGAGTTCGGTGCGCAGGTACCAAGGAGAGAACGATGCGTAGATTTGTTGCAGCGGTAACCTTGATCGCTGTCACTCTTGGTCTGACGGGTTGCGGGTACAACACGTTGCAGCAGGAGGATGAGGGTGTGAAAGCCGCATGGTCGGAAGTCGTCAACCAGTATC
>JAGRJB010000189.1 GCA_020442965.1 Pseudomonadales bacterium | reverse complement strand
GCCCGCAGCCATGCGCAGATCGAAACTGTCAACCCAGGTGACCGGTGCGATATTCGCCGCGACCGGTGCGAGTTCTTCTGGAGCCGCACACATCGGCATCGTCACGGAGGCTATGTCGTCGGTGGCGCGGCGCCTCGCAAAGATCGCCGACGTGCGCGCGCAGTCGCCCTCGGCTTGCGCCGTCGCGACCTGAACAAAGCGCAGCGAACGTGTGCTGTGAATGAGTTCGCCTGTCGAGACGACATCGCCCGGCACGATGCCCCGTAGAAAATCGATGTTGAGGGATAGCGGCAATGCTGCGGGTTCATCGACGAGACGTTGTGCCGCCAGCAGGGCGTGCGCAGCAACCCAACCGCCGAACGCGCCGGAGAACGCCGCCACGGTCGGGTCCATCGCGGCAACGAGCGTTGTTTCATTGAGCCAGCTGTAGTCTTTGAGCAATTGCAAATTCCGGTCCGGGAGTGGCGGACATATTGTGCCCGTTCTTCACAATGTGTGGCGAGGCACCGCTCGTTTCGGCAATGCTGGGTATGTCGCCGGCGAGAAAATGCGCCGTGCGTCGCAGGGTGGTGACGCGGGCTGCACTAGATTGTCCACCATGAAGTCAGCCGCATCGATTCGGCACAGTGGTGAGTTGGGGCTTGTCTGCTTGCGCATCACGGCATTGCTGCTGTCGATCGCCGCATCGACCGCGGTGTTCGCCCGCGATCCCACCGCTCCTGCACTAACGATTCCGCCTGCCGTTGGTGTCGTCGGCCAAATGCCGCTGCATTGGATCCAGCGTGATCGATCGCAGGAACTGCAGCACCGCGTCGTGGTTGCGGGCAAGCTGCCGCTGCATCTGCGCTGGCTGTCATCGGCGTTGTGGATGGAATCAGCGCGACCGGGCTTGAGCCTGGATATGAATCCGAATGACGCAACGCTCATCTTCCGGTACCGCATCAAGTTCTAAGCGTGCATGATTGGCGATGGGCGAATCGACGCCCACGCGTGGAGTGATCATGCCAACCGTGACTCGACAGCTCGCGACGTTTGCGTCTGACCTGCGCTATCAGAAGCTGCCATCCGAAGCTGTTGCGGCGGCCAAGATCGCCGTTCTGAATATTGTGGCGGCGGCGCTCGGTGGTGCGCAGACACGCATTGGTCGTCTGCACACCGGACTCGCCAAGGAAACGGGCGGTGGCATCAAAGACGCCACGTTGATCGGTGACGGTACCCGCGTTTCACGACCCATGGCGGCGTACGCGAACGGCGGGCTTGCTTTCGCGCTCGACTACGAGGATGTCTGCCAGTATGTGATTCATGCCGGACCGATCGTGATTCCGGCGGTGTTGGCAGTTGGCGAATCTCTGGGTGCTTCCGGCAAGGCGATGATTGCGGGTGTCGTGGCGGGCTATGAACTGGGTACGCGTATCGGCTGGTCGATGCAGCCTACACCCGCGCGAGGTGCGCAAGTGTGGGGGCAGCAGTACACGCCGTTTGCAGCTTGCGCGGCGGCCGGCAACCTGCTGAAACTGAATGCGGTGCAGATGGATGCCGCGATGGGCGTTACCGGGACCTATGCACCCGTGCCGTCTGCTTACAAGTACTTCGGCATCGTCGATGAGACGCGCCCGATGCGCGAAGCAAAGCTTGGTTGGGGCTGGATGTCGATGGCTGGCGTGATGGGCGCGCTGTCGGCAAAGGCGGGCTTTCGCGGCGGTCATGGCATTCTGGATGGCAAGGAGGGCTTCTGGATCATGGCGGGCTCCGATCAGTGCGACTTCAAGAAGATGACGCAGGGTCTGGGCCGCGAATGGTTGATACTTGGGACTGATTTCAAGCTGCATCCGTCGATCGCCTGGAGTCACCCACCTTTTGTGGCACTGACAAAGTTGATCGCCGAGCACGATATTCGCTCCAGGGACGTGGAGAGAGTCAGGGTGTGGAATGTCGGCGTCACGCGGATCGCAGACTTCGATCCGCAAGGCGCGGTCGACGCGCAGTTCTCTCTGCCCTACGCGGTTGCCACGACGCTGCTACGCGAGCCGCTGACGCCCGCGCTGTATGCTGAACGCAAGATCAGGAGCGCGCCGGTCCGCGCAATGATGCGACGCATCGAATGTATCGAAGACGCGGATATGGATCTCGACTGGTTCAAGCGCAACATCATGCGCACGCGCGTCGAGATCACGCTGAAGAACGGCCAGCGCGTAGAGCAGAGCGCGACGTTCCCGGATGACAAGCCCAAATACGGCTATGCCGAGGTCGTCGCGAAACTCGAGGCGATGAGCGACGGGTTGTTACCGGCCAGCCGCGTGAGCGAGATCGCGGAAACCGTGCAACGGCTCGACAAAGTTGCGGACGTGAGTGCGCTGGCAAGGCTATTGGCACCCGCGAAGCGCGGCAGATGAGAATGCGTGTCGGGTCGCTGCACCGTTCGCCGCTTTCCCTGACGTTGCTGCTCACGACGTTGCTGTCGGCGTGCGGTGGTGGGGGTGGCGACGGACCGACGATTGCCGCGGTCGGGCCGCCGAGTGCGCCGGTCGGTGTGACGAGCAACGTGGGCGACGGAGCGGCCAGCCTCGGGTGGAGCCCGGTTGCGGACGACGGCGGTGCGCCCGTTGAGGCTTACGAGATTACGCTCATGCCACAGGCGAGTACCGCCAATATCGCCATCGTCGGCCGGCACGCGCTCATCCGCGGCCTCAGCAACGGCACGGTCTACACCGCGAGTGTGCGCGCCCGCAATCGCGCGGGTAGCGGTGCAGCGGCGCAGTCCGCTGCCTTCACGCCGCGCGCATCCGACCGCGTGCGGTACCAGGATCTCGCCATCGCGGGTGATACGAGCCGCAGTGGCATCTTCGATCCGTCGCTATTGCGTACCGGCAGCAACGAGCTGTGGATGTCCTACTCAGGGGTGGATTTCAGCCGCGATCCGCAGGGGCAACTGGTGCAAGACGTGGGCATCAATCTGGCGCGCAGCACGGACAATGGAGCGACGTTTACCAAAGTCGCGGGCGTGGGCGTACCGGGTGTCGCCACGGTCACCGATACGCTACCTGAGCATGCGGCCTGCGGCGCTGCGACCTGCAACGGACGCTGGGTGTATGAGACCAGTTGGCTGATCGACGACAGCACCGATCCGGCGACCAGGAAGCGCTACAAGCTGTTCGCCCACAAGTATTTTCTCTACCCTGCGGGACCGGAGCGCACGCTCTACCATCTCGGCGCGATCGTGATGTGGACCGCCGCCGATCCCGCGGGGCCGTGGTCGGCGGAGATTCCAGTGATCGGCTGGAATCTGACGCCGCCCGAACTCACGGCTCGCCATGTCGTGAACTCACTCGCTGCGGACCTTGCCAATTGTCTGGTTGTCAGTGAGGGATCGGCGGTTGTACGGAACGGAACCATTGACTTCGTATTCGCCTGCCCATCGGCTGGCTCGAACGGCGTCAACCCACAAGCAATCGTGCTGCTGCGAACTACCGATCATCTGTCGACACTGAGTTACGTTCGCACGATACTGAAGGCAACGGATGCCGCGCCGCTCGGCGCAAGCTTCTTCACCGCCCCGGCGCTACTGGCGAATTCTGACAGTGCACCGCTGTTGTTAGTCACGCCGGCGGTGGGGGCAGGATTTTATGCCGGCTGTGTCGTATTCCCGATCGCTGATGAGGCCGCCGGTACGCTGTTCACCGATACGGCCGCGCCGATCCCGATCCAGGGATTGCCGACTCGTTCAGGACGCTTCGGCGGCGCGTGCAGCTGGGCGCGCGGCGCCAGCGGGCTCGGCGGCGTGCTTTCCAATGAGATGATAGCCGCCTCGCCGATCGAGAACACGCGTTTCAGCGTGGTGCGAACGGGTTCGACGCTCGACCCTTGAACAGGCGCGCAGGCGCTGCTATTTCTCAATGCGATACTCGATGCCGCCGCGCGAACGTTCATTGCCCTGTTCCACTTTGAGGGCGAGTTCGTCGCTCAACTTGTACCGCAAGGTGATTACCTCGCCCGGATCGAACAAGCCAACTCCGTAGCTCAGATAGAGCCGCGGCGACAGGTACTGTCCGACAGTCAATGCTGCGCCGCCGATCATCTCATTGTCGCTGATTCCGACTTCATCGATTCCGAGCCGACTGCCGATGTTCTTTGCGAGCAGACCTCCGGCGGCCGTGCCGAGCGAGCGCGCCGCCGCTGTCATGGCATCGCCGTCGCCGCTGCCGATCTGATCGAGCGGCTTGCCGGCGACCAGATATGACAATGCGTTCGCCTCGCCCATCGCCGGATCGGAGAACACTGAGAGCTGCGGATTCTTCGCTGGACCCGTCACCCGCAATCCCGCTGTGACCGTACCGACCGAACGTACGGCGACGATCGTCAAGCGCGGATTGTCGAGCGGCGTCGCTGCGTATAACAACTGGCCCTGACGAATCGTCAGATCCTGGCCGTACGCTTTGTACGTACCAGCGACGCGCACTTCACCGGAGCCCGTGGTCGGTTCCCCGCTGCGCTCGCGCACCATGAGCGCGCCACTGACTTTGGCATCGAGCCCGTAACCGGCAAGCTTCACGTTGTCGCCAAGGTCGATGCGGATGTTGGCCGTCAGGGGCAGACTCCGCTCAGTGGCAGCGCCTGAATCGTCGGCGTCGACGATGACCACGTCGTCCGAAGCCGTTTGCGGCCGCGTGCCACGCGGCAGGCGGGCGAGATCGATGTCCGCGCGCGGTAGTGAGACGTAGCCGGTCAACGAGAGTTGCTCTTCACTACGCTGAAATACGAGATCGGGCGTCGCGATGACGCGCACTCCCGGGAAGTCCGCTGCAAGAAAATTCTCGCCCTTGATGGCGATTCGCGTTGCACCATCGAGCGCAGCGGTGCCAGCGAATTGCAGTTTACCCTCGCCGGATTCGAGACTGCCGGCGAGCTGCATGCGCCCATCGTCTTGCGGCGTGATTCGGAGCTGGCCATTGTGCAGCTTCAATCCAAGTCTGGGCACGTCAGATGCGAATTCACTCACTGTGAGCTGCCCGGTGATGCGCGGCTGCTGCAGGGTTCCGGCGATCGAAGCTTGCAGGGCCGCGCTGCCGCGCACGTCTACCAACTGAGGCGTCAGTACGCCGAGCACCGCGACGCTGGGCAGTTTGGCGCTGACGGATCCTGCGAGCGCGGTCGATGTTTTACCCACGCCGGTCGCCGTGAGCCGGCCATCGAGATCGCCGTTCTGATCGAGTTTCGCTCCGATCGTTAGCGTGACGTCACGGCCAGAGAATTCGCCATTGAGCTGCAGGTCGTTGTACGTCAGCAGGGGCGTGGCGCTCGGACCGGACTCCGCTGACTGCGAAATTGCGCCGCGAGCAGAGCGCAGCTGTGCCGTGCCGCTGAGCTCGCCTGTAGCGGTGCGCTGTATTGTTCCCGCGCCATCGATCGCGCCGTCGATCGATAGCGGCGCCGAACTGCCAGACAAGGCGAGCGCCAAGGCCAGGGGTATTCGCTCCACTTGGTAGTCTGCCTTGCCCGCGCCAGAGGCTTGCAGTTCCCCTGCGAAACAGGCGCTGAACTTCTCGCTGCCGAGGCAGGATTGCGACAGGCTTGCGCTGCGATCGGCATATTCGAAGCGCGCCGGTTGACGTAGATTGACTGTGCCGACGGTGTCGGCGGCGAACTGCAGCGTATCGATGCTGCCGCGCACGCCGGTGTCGCTCACGATGGCTGTCACTACGGCTCCGAACTCTGACAGCCCGGCCGCGACTCCACGGAGTTCGGCGGCCCGGAGGTCCGCCGAGACTGCAAACTGCGGCCAGGTGCCACGCGCGCTCAGCCGCGCGGTCGCGCTGCCGGTCGCATCCGGCAGCCACGCCCCGAGCGACCGAATACTCATCGTAGCCTCGGCGTCCATTGCGTCGCCACCGGCTTGAGCAACGCGCGTGCTCGAGATCTGCAAACGACTGTCGTTGGTCTGGAGGTCGAGTGAGCCCGTCAGGATACGATCGATACCGAGTGACAGGTTCGCCGTGCCATTGACGAGTGAGCCGGGCCACCCTGAAAACAACTCACCCGGATTGAATTGGCGCGCTCGCGCCGCGACTGTGCCGCTGAATTCGGGGATCCAGGCAATACGTCCGCTGGCTGTCAGCTCTCCTTGGGGTTGTTTGAGTGCCAGCCGCTCAAGTGCCACCATCTCGGTGGAACCTGTTAGTGCCAGTTGCAGGTCGGCAAGGCGACCAGGCGGACCGAGCGCGACATCGCCGACCGCACGATAGGATTGGCTCGTGCCCTTGACCGAGACTTTGCCGCGGGTTTGCAACAGCTGTCCGGCGAGATCGGCCGGAATCGAGAAGTCCCGCCAGTTGACGCCAAGATCCACGACCACCGGCTCAACCGTCGTGTGTACGTCACCTGCAATGGTCAATTGACCAGCACCCCAGCGCAGCAGTCCATCAATTCGCGTCGCGGGGTCGCCCGGATTCACTTGCAGGCGCTCAATGTGCAATCGCTCCGCATTCAGGTCGATATAACCACTCACTTGACCACCGGATAACGTGCCCGATCCGCGTAGCGCTGCTCCTAACTTGCGCACAGTGGATGAGTCCGCCAGCAAGAGTCCGCGCGGATCCGTCGGCGGGATATCGAGAAGCATCTGCCACGGCAGCTCGTCATCCTGGCCGAGAGTGGTCCGCAGGTTGGCGACGATCGGGCGCTGCAGCCTGACCACTGCAGCGACCTGCGCACCGGCGGCGTCAGCGCTCAGGCTCCCCGCCCACGGCTGGTCCGCTTGCCGCCAGACGAAGTTGCCGCGCAATTGCCCACGGTACGGCTTGGCTCCGGCCACCGAGCCCGCCAGCTGCACTTCGCCCTGCCGCGCATCGAGGTCGAGTCGCTGAATCGCCAATGTGTCGCCGCTCCACACGGCTTGCAAATGCGCAGACTTGATGTCCACAAGCGCTTCTCCGTGGCGACTCACAACGCCATCGCGCAACTCGAACGCCCTGATCTCCACAGCAATCGGTGCTTCGAACGACAGCGGTTTGTCGTCCGGCGGATCGCGTGGCTCAGTCAGATGCAGGCGCACGCCATCGGCCGCGCCAGCTTCGATCACAACGGACCTGCGCCAGAGCGCCAGCAAAGCGAGGTCGATCTGCAATCGGTCGACCGTGAGTTCGA
>JAGRJB010000188.1 GCA_020442965.1 Pseudomonadales bacterium | reverse complement strand
TCGGCGATCTTTGCGAGGCGCCGCGCCACCGACGACATAGCCTCCGTGACGATGCCGATGTGTGCGGCTCCAGAAGAACTCGCACCGGTCGCGGCGAATATCGCACCGGTCACCTGGGTTGACAGTTTCGATCTGCGCATGGCTGCGGGCAACGTCGGCGAACGTTGCCTCGGCATGCGCACGCTCACCTGGACGCGACTCAAGGACGGCCAGCCGCTCGACTACGCTCGACTCCTGGCAATCGCCGACACGCCTCTGCCTCGAATTTTCATGCACTACGCGGATCTATCGAAGATCTCCACGGTAACGATGTCGGTACATTTTCATGCCGATTCAGCCGACGTGGCACGCGTCCGCGACGATTTCGTGCTGGTGGAGGCCAGCAACCAGGCAGCGCGCTTTGGTTACTACGATCAACTGACACGAATCTGGTCACGCTCGCGCCGACTCCTTGCAACCTCGACTCAAATGGTCTGGTTCAACGTGCCACCGGGCGCGCCGCTCGCTCGTCCGCCCGCGTGATGCAGCTGGCTAAAGCGATCGGTGGATGGCTGTTGTTAGCGATCGGCTTCGTGATCCTGCTGCTGCCGGGCCCGCTTGGCTGGCCGGGACTGCCGGTGATGGGCGCCGGAGCCATTCTGGTGCTCTCCGCGAGCGCCAAGGCGCGCCGCTGGTTCGTCGAGGCTGCGCGGGAAGAGCCGAAAATGTTCGGGCGCTTGCGAAACTGGATCCGCACCCGACGGCGCAAACAGTTTGCCAATCGCGGTACTCAAGCGCGCTAACGATCATACGCTTCGACGGTATCGGGCGGTTCAGACCAACCGCGTACGGCATGGATCGACAATTCGCCGCAGGAACTTTGGAGACGCGCAGGCGTCTGCCATACTGCGGCCAATGACCGTGAACAAGCCTCCCAACGGTGAACGCTGGCACCGCCAGATCACGGGCCACGAATACTTTGCGCCAGTACAATGGCGGCGGCGCGCGGCGTTGTGGGCGGGCGGCATCATCGTCGGTGTAGCGGCCATTCTGTTCGCGCGCGGCAGCGATCTCGCCTTCGCACTGTTTCGGACACTTGTTAGTCAGATTCCCTGGCTGCCGCTGCTGCTGACGCCAGCCGTTTTTGCGCTGATCGCGGCGCTCACCAACGGGCGATTTCGGCAAACCCGGGGCAGCGGCATTCCCCAGGTCATTGCGGCGATCGAAGTCGAGGATCAAGGTTTCAGACAGCGGCTGCTATCGCTGCCCATTACGGTCGGGAAGATGGCGCTCACACTTATCGGTCTCGCCGGTGGTGGCTCGATCGGTCGCGAGGGGCCGACGGTCCACGTCGGCGCCGGGCTCATGTATTGGGTGGGAAAGCGCTTCGGCTTCACCGAACCAAAAGCGCTGTCGCGTTTCATTCTCGCGGGCGGCGGCGCGGGCATCGCCGCTGCTTTCAATGCGCCACTGGCAGGCGTCGTATTCGCGATCGAGGAACTGGCCGGCAGCTTCGAGAACCGCGTAAGCGGCATCATTCTGACGGCTGTCATCTTCGCGGGCGCCGTATCGTTAGGTGTGCTCGGCAACTATGCTTACTTCGGCCGGGTGGATGCGCAGATGCAACTCAGTCAGGCAGCGCTCGCCGTGCTGGCGTGCGGGATCTGCGGTGGCATTGGCGGTGGCTTGTTCGTGCGGGCCATTTCGCTCTCCGACCATGGGGCGTTCGCGTGGCTCGTTCGTTGTCGCAGGCGCGCTCCGGTGCTCTTCGCTGCGATCTGCGGCCTCGCGCTCGCCGCTCTCGGGGTATTTACCGGTAGTGCGATTTTTGGCACTGGCTACGAAGAAGCACGCGGCCTGATACAAGCCACACACGGTGAAGCGACGACGTTCTGGGTCCTGAAGCTCACGGCGAACGTGCTGTCATACTGGGCGGGTGTTCCGGGTGGCATCTTCTCGCCGGCGCTGGCGGTCGGTGCCGGCATGGGGCACTCCCTGGCAGGATTGTTGTCGGCAGCTGATAGTTCGGCAGTGGCATTGTTGGGCATGGCCGCATTTCTCGCCGGCGTCACGCAGACGCCGATCACGGCAGCCGTGATCTCGCTCGAACTCACGGCCAATCACAGCATGATCATCCCATTGCTGGCAGTGAGCCTGTTAGCGCGAGGCATCTCGTCGCTGGTCTGTCACGCTCCCGTTTATCGCGCATTTGCGGACCGCATCATCGCGGAGCACGAGCGAGCGGCCGACTGACCTGACCCAGGTCAGTGCATCCGGTCGGAGCGCTCGTCCTCGATCAGGCCTCTGTTGACGTACAGAAACCGTACGTTCTCGTACTCGAAGGGCGAACCGGTAGCGTAGTAGCGAAAGTCCGTATTGGCGCGCCGGTCCAATGCAGTAAGGCCGTTCAGTGCCCAGGATTCAGTGCCACGATAGAGCGCCGGCACGTTGATCGTGTATAGCGTACCGAAGTCCCCGATCAGCCCGACGCCATCGCGTAAGGTCGAAGGGCCGAGCAATGGCAGCACGAGATACGGTCCCTGCGGTACGCCCCAAGTCGCAAGCGTCGTACTGAACCCCGTCGGCGATTGTTGCAGATTCATCCTGGCAGCAACGTCGAACAGCCCAGCTACGCCGAGTGTGCTGTTGATGACGAAACGCCCGGCGCTACGCAGGCTGGGGCCAAATCGCAGTTGCGCCGCATAGTTCAGTGCGCTGTTTACTTCCGACAGATTGCTCAAAAAGTGCCGCGTGCCGCTGCGAACAGGCGACGGCAGCCGTCTATACGTATTGGCGATCGGAAAGGAAATCGCCTCGTCAAACTTTGCGTTGAATCGATACGTTGATCGATTAATCCGCAACCATGGATCAGCTACTGTCAGCGGCGGCGCATCCGCTGGAGTCACGGGAGCGCGGTCCGGTTCGGGAACAACGTCAGCGTCCTGCAATGGCGCGGGTTCCGGCTGATGAGTTTCCGGTGGCAACGTGCGAATCGAGAAATCGGCGCTTGCACACCCCAGCAGAAGGACGGGCACGATCGACGCTAACAACCAATTTTTCATGGTGTGTGATCCGGCCAGCGCCCCGCGAGCATCGCGAGCAGATCAGAGATCTGACGCCGCTCGCCAATGTTGCCGAGATGCCCGCCGTGAGAGTAAACCGCCAGTCGCGAGCCCAGTGTGTTCTGCAACCATGCACGTTCCGCGTCGTTCAGGATCAGATCGTCGACGCTGGTCTGAGCGTAGTAGTCGGAATCCGTGCGCAGTTGCTCGCCAATGACCGCCAGATCGTTGGCGGCTGCGAGTTGCTCGAGATTGGAGCCCGGACGGTGCTGCAGATAGTACGGCGCCAGCACACGAGCAAAGTATTCGGAATACGAGCGGGTACGCAAGATTGCGTAAATGCCGTCCAACGAATTCTCGACGTCCTGCAGGTGCTGTGGATCGACCACGACCCCGGTTTTTGCGTACAGATCCCCCACAAAGAACAGATCGATCAGCGACAGCCGGAAATCGAGCGCGATCGCCGCCGCGAGATCCGCGTCAGTCCGCAGGATGTCACCAGCTGCACGCAGCAAAAAGCCCTCGTCAAGCTGCACCGCACCCGATTCGTAGTAGGCGTTCGCAAGTCTTGCGTACAGGCGGCGATACAGATTCTCGATATCGGCGTCGCGCGGACCGATACTCGCCACGAACAATTGATCGAGGCGCCGGATCGACGCTAACAGACTGACCGGCGGATTGATCATTACGACGCGCCGAATGAGATCGCGACCAGCGGTCGTGTCCAGCGCCTTGACCATCGCCGCGTTCGCGCCCCCCAAGCTGTAGCCGACGAGATCGACCGTTGTGATCTGCACGCGCGCAGGGAGCAAGGGCAAAATGTGTCTGATCGCGGCGTAGAGATCCTCGCCATCCTGCGTCAGGTCGCCGGCAACACCGGTGCTCGAGCTGGAAACGATAAATCCCGGCGCGGTCGGCGATGGTAGCGTCAGTACGTGATATCCGGCGCCGTACAACGCGCCCCGCAGTATCGATTGCTTCGCGGAATTACCGCCACTACCGATTCCGGAAATCACGATCACCAACGGTGCCGGTCCAGGCTGCGCCGACAGCCAGGCTCGAAGTCGGCGATCGAACCACAGCACCGACGGGACCGGACGAGCCCAGGGCATCCGAACGTTGATTTCTTCCAGCGGCACGCTCGCCGGCAACGGCGCTAGATCAGTCGGCGCCGGGCCATAGACCGTGGCGCGCAGCGCAGCCGAACTCGGCAGTCCCGCCCCTGAGCCGTCCCCCAAATTCTGCGCACTGGCCGGTCGGCCTAACAAGAGTACGCTCGTCGCAACGAGCAGTGCGAACCTCGAACAACTCCCCATCACGGCAGGTGCTTGGTCTCCGTTCCTCGGCAGCGATCGTCCATTATCGCCTCAGCGTAGCGTGTTTCGCACGCCAGCACACGCCTCTCGGGCGTATCGGAGGCCTCTGACAAAGCGCCCTTGGGGCGACGCCTATCGCACGCTCCGCCCGAAGCGCCCTATCGGGTCGATCGTCTGCGCCGCAATCCGGCAGCCACAGCACCGAGGCCGATGGCCAGTAACCCGAGGGTGCCAGGCTCCGGTACACCGGTCGGCGGCTCGGTCGGTGGCGTTACTTCTTCGGTCAACCCCGCGTAACGCACGGTCGACTGCGAGTAATTGTAGAAGCCAAACTGGCCGTCTGGAAATACGCCGCTCACATCGAACACTGTCTGACCTGTGCCGAATGCACCACCCGCTATGTCGAACCGAATGCGATTGGTCTGATAGAGAATCGTGAAGTCGTAGGTCGTATTGTCGGCCCAACCACGATCAGAGCCGAAATCGGTCGCCAGCACGTCGAAACCAGCGCCGCTCGTATGCCCCCAGAACCCCGGAATGTAGTTAGTGATCGTACCGTTCACGCGACTGAGTGCAAAACCCTCGCGAGCGAGTGCCCCGCCGGAACTCTGATCGTTCTGCTTCCAGTCGAACAGGACGTAATCCATGTCGTTGCCTGTGCTGACCGGACCATTGAAACCGAACACGAAGCCGATGTAGTCATCGTCGCCCGTTGTTTCGACGCGGATCGACCCGCGAATGGTCGTATCGATCTGATTATCAGGACCTACGAAGAACGTGGGATCACCATTGATAGTCTGGAGCACCGACGAACCGTCCGCTGCAACGACCCAGTTGCCGTTACTGGCGGGGCCGCGTCGTTGCCAGGTATTGAGATCGATCGGGATCGGCGCGGCAATTGCCGTAGTGGCGGCGAGCAGGAGGAACGATGTCGCCAGAGTTTGGATTCGATTCATGACCTTCCCCTTGTGCGGCTACGCAGGCGATGCCGGTGTATGAGATGCCTGCAACTTTTATACCGGTGACGCGCTACCTGCCGAAAATCAGTAGCTTATGAATTCGTCCAAAACCGACTGTAAAACTTCTCGACAACTATGCTCGTTGCGAATGTTGCACTGCCACGATCATTGACCTCGCTCCGAGAAGTCACGCAGCGCTTGCAGCATGCGCGGCAACTCGCGCGTGAGACTCACGCGCACCCAGCTCTGCGGAATCCGGAACTTCGGGACGACCAACACGCGGTACGTCAAAAGCGTCTCCGCCACGCCAGTCGCCGGATCCTCATTGAGTGGCGTCAGCTCCCAACGCCCCTCGTTGCGCGCCAGGTCACCACTAACAGCTCTGAAGATCACGGACCGATCGGGAACGTATTCGACGCGGAACGTGTACCGCAACGACGGTGCATACCAGCCATAGTCCACAACATGTTCGATGATTTCCGCGCCGGTCACCTCATCGTGGTCCAACAACACGCACTGCTGCAAATGCGGCACGAATTCGATCGCCGTCTCGCAATGGGTCATCGCCGCAAAGACGCGTTTGGCGGGTGCGCGGATGCGAATTGCCGCCCGTATCTCGCGGCCACGCGCAGTAGCGGGTTGGTCAGACAAC
>JAGRJB010000187.1 GCA_020442965.1 Pseudomonadales bacterium | reverse complement strand
GGTTGCCATTTCATTCGATGTAAACAAAAAGCCTCCGTCACCCGCGATATTGACAACCGCTCTGTCGGGATGAGCGATCTTGACCCCGAGGGCGGTCGCATAGCCGTAACCCAAAGTGCCTTGATAGCCGCAGTTGACGTGCTGACGAGGTGCGTACGTCGGGAACGCGTACCAAGACGCATAGCCCACCTGCGTGATTTCATCGACAAAGAAGCCATCGTCAGGCAGCGCTGCACGAATCGCGGCAAGATAGCTCAGCTGCGGTTGTACAGACTCGAACTCGGCGGCGACCCGTGCTTTCAGTTGCAGCAGCTCTTGCTCACGCGATGCACGTCGTTTTTGATATTTTGGCAGCGCAGCGATCAGCGCTGTGATTGCTTGACGCGCGTCCGCGTGAAGGGCGACTTGTGGCGGCTCGATTCTAGCGAGTTCGTCGGCGTCGATGTCCACACGGATCACGGTCATGCCGGGCGTCGTCTGCCAGTGCAACAATTGTTGCTCCATGCGTGAGCCGATACCCAGGACGACGTCGGCACTCTTCCAAAGCTCGTAGCCGGCAGGTAGCACCTGCGCAAGATAGTGGCGATCGGAGACGACGCCGCGGCCGCTGCGAAACGATACGACCGGTGCTTGGATCATCTCGGCCAGTTGCAGTAGCGGCTCGGCCGCGTCTACCGCGCCACCGCCAATCACGATCATCGGTCGCTCGGCACGCGCGAGTAGCTGCGCGGCCTCGTCGATACGATCGAGGTTCAGAGGCGGTAACATCAGTGGCTGCGCGGCCGGAAGCAGCGACACATCCGCCTGGGCGGCCATGATATCCATCGGCATCTCGAGCGAGACCGGACCGCGCCGTCCGCTGTTCATCACCTGGAACGCCTCGTTGACCAGGGCCGGCGCGTCGTCCGGTCGCATGGCCCGTTCCGCCCATCTGGTTAGTGTCCGCATCGTCGCCAATTGATCGGGCAACTCGTGTAGGTAGCCGATGCCGCGGCCGATGGCCGCGCTCGGTATCTGGCCCGTTAGGCACATCACCGGCGCGTTGGTTGCATAGGCTGAACACAGTGCGGCCGTGGTATTCAGAACGCCGGGGCCTGGCACCACGGTGTAAACGCCTGGTCGGCCGCTCGAGCGCGCGTAACCGAAGGCCATGTAGGCAGCGCCCTGCTCATGTCGAGAGCCTACGAAGCGCACGCGATCTGCGCTGCGGTACATAGAATCGAAGAAGTGATCCAGCTGGCCACCCGGCAAACCAAAAATTGTCTGCACTCGGTTGCGCAACAACTGTTGCAGCAATGCGTCGGCGCCACTCATCATCGTCATTGTAATAGTCCGTGGTTCCGCAAGGTCAGGCTCACATTTACTCGCGTGAGGCGATTCCGGCGCAACCCATTAGTTTTCATCACAGCATTAGCGCTGCTAATCAGTGCTTGCCAAAAGTCGGTGCGCCGGCGGTAGGTTTCGATTGCCCCCGGATCAACTATCGTCGTATCTTGCTGGCAGCTTGGTCGTGGCGTTGCGAATATCCGATCGCCCTGTTAGGGGCCACGTGGCGCGCTGATGGCGTCCATTTGCGCTTGCGAAAGTTTGCCCTCCGCGATCAACCAATTGCAAAAGGCCTCGACCACTGGATCGCCGCGTGAGCCATGCGAGCATACGACGTAATAAGCGAACTTGCAGGGCAGTACCAGGTCGAACGGCTTGATGAGCTGACCCTTTTCGATCGCGTCGGTCACGAGGGCGCCGCGACCCAGCGCCACACCATCGCCGTTGATTGCCGCCGCAGTAACGAGATGGGAGTGATTGAATCCTGGCCCGCGGGTGACATCGATATCGGAGACGCCGACCGCACTGAGCCATTGCCCCCAATCGGCAACACCGGCATCGTGCAGCAGAGTGTGTTTTCGGAGATCTCCCGGCACGCGCATCGGCCGCTCGGCGCTGACGATCGACGGGCTGCAGACCGGGAAAATCGTCTCGGTCAGAAATCGCACAACCTGAAGGTTGGGCCAATCGCCTTCGCCGTACCGGATATCGATATTTACCTCGCCCTTCGCCAACGCGTCGGCGTCGAGGTCGGCGGCGACAATTCGAACATCGATCCCGGGTTGCATGCGCAGGAATCGATTCAAACGGGGCAATAGCCAGAGCAGTCCAAATGAATCCAGGGTCGCTACGTTCACGACGCGCGTTCTGCGGGCATCCATGACGGCGCTGGTCGCCGATCGAATGCCATCGAGCGACGCATTGATGCGCGGTAAATACGCTCGGCCGGATTCGGTCAGAGCCAGCCCCTGCCCGCGGCCGATTCGATGGAACAGCGGCACACCGAGCCACTCTTCCAGAGCCTTGATCTGGTGGCTGACGGCGGCCTGCGTTACGTGCAAGGACTCCGCCGCGCGCGTGAAACTCAAATGGCGTGCCGCCGCTTCAAAAACGACCAGGGCATTGAGGGGTGGTAGTTGGCGGGGCATTGGAATTACTCTTTGCAACTCTCAAACAGTCTAAACCTTGCACGGGAAACAAACCGAATGAAGATCGTCGACGCACGCGTCATTGTCACCTGCCCAGGCCGGAATTTCGTGACGCTCAAAATTGTCACGGATGCCGGTTCGCACGGGATAGGCGATGCAACGCTGAACGGCCGCGAACTAGCTGTCGCGGCCTACCTGAGCGAGCATGTCATCCCTTGCCTCATCGGACGGGACGCACACCAGATCGAGGACATCTGGCAATTCCTGTATCGCGGCGCCTACTGGCGTCGCGGCCCGGTGACCATGTCGGCGATCGCGGCCGTGGACGTTGCGCTCTGGGATATCAAGGCCAAGGCCGCTGCAATGCCATTGTATCAATTGCTGGGCGGACGAAGTCGCAGCGGCGTCATGGTCTACGGGCACGCGAACGGTCGCGATATCGCGGAGACGACAGACGAAGTGCAGCGCTACATTGAACTCGGCTACCGGGCCATTCGAGCGCAATCGGGTGTGCCCGGGATGAAGTCGACCTACGGCGTATCCGGCGACAAGATGTTCTACGAACCCGCCGACGCCGAGTTACCAACCGAGAACCTCTGGTGCACGGAGAAGTATCTGGAGCACGTGCCAAAACTGTTCGAATCATTGCGCGGGCGCTTCGGTTCAGAGCCGCATCTGCTACACGACGTGCATCACCGATTGACACCGATCGAGGCGGCTCGACTCGGAAAATCGCTGGAACCCTATCGATTGTTTTGGATGGAAGACGCCACACCAGCCGAGAACCAGGCGAACTTCCGGTTGATTCGTCAGCACACTGTGACTCCGCTCGCGGTGGGCGAGGTGTTCAATACAATCTGGGATTGCAAGCAGTTGGTCGAGGAGCAACTCATCGACTACATCCGCACCACCATCGTGCACGCCGGCGGCGTCACGCACTTGAAGCGGATCGCCGACTTCGCGAGCCTGCATAACGTGCGCATGGGTTGCCATGGCGCGACCGATCTCTCGCCTGTATGTATGGGCGCATCGCTACACCTCAACACCGCCGTTCCCAACTTCGGCGTGCAGGAATACATGCGTCACACGCCGGCGACGGATGCCGTATTCCCGCACGACTACCACTACGAGAGCGGCTACCTACACGCTGGCGAATCACCGGGACACGGCGTCGACATCGACGAAGCACTTGCGAAGAAATATCCGTACAAGCGCGCCTACCTGCCGACCAATCGCCTGGAAGACGGAACGCTGTGGAATTGGTGAAAGCGAGCTACATCGCGATCGGTCTGCTCGCGGGCGCTGCCGGTGCGCAAGCGGCGACGGAACCGCCGCGACCAAACGTCATTGTGATTGTGGCAGACGACCTCGGTTTCGGCGATCTCGGTGCTTACGGCCAGACTCGCATCCGCACACCCAATATCGATCGCCTCGCAGCGAACGGACTGCGGGCTACGCAAGCATACACCAGCGCGAATGTGTGTTCGTCTTCACGTGCCGGGCTCATGACCGGCCGTTACGCCATTCGCACGGGCCTTGCCTGGAAAGTGCTCAGTGCTCACGACACGCGTGCGCTGCCGGATAGCGAAGAGACACTCGCGGAACTTGCAAAACGTGGCGGCTACGCGACGATGTATATCGGCAAGTGGCATCTCGGCACGCTGCCCGATCACTCGCCGCTCGCGCACGGATTCGACCATTTCTTCGGTGTTCCGCACAGCAACGACATGCCAGAGTTCACGTTGTACGATGATGCGAAGCGTATCGAAGAGACGCTGGATCAGCGGACGCTGACGACACGTTACACGCAAAAGGCCGTTGAGTTTGTGAGCCGTGAATCCGCGCACCCGTTTCTATTGGTAGTCGCGCATACGTTTCCGCATATACCGTTGTACGCATCGGAGCGCTTTCTCGGCAAGTCAGCGGCGGGGCGCTACGGTGACACCGTCGAGGAACTCGACTGGAGCACAGGCGAAATCATGCGCGCGCTGCGGAACGCCAAGATATCGCGTAATACACTCGTTATTTTCACGAGTGACAACGGCCCGTTCTTTGAAGGCAGTACAGCTGGACTAAAAGGCGGGAAGGGCAATTCCTGGGAAGGCGGTTACCGCGTGCCTTTTATCGCAAGTTGGCCCGCGGTCATCAAGAAGCACCGCACCGTGCGTAGCATGACGATGAATATCGACGTGCTCCCCACGATCGCCGAAGCGATTGGCGTGCAGCCGCACGCCGAAGTGCTCGATGGTCGCAGCCTCATGCCGCTGTTTCGCGGTGCCGACAAATCCGCGCATGAGTATCTCTACTTCTTCAACAATGAGACAGTCGTCGGCCTGCGAAGCCCAGAATGGAAACTGGTGACCCATGCGTACTACACAGGCAGTCTCGGAGCATTTGAGAAGTTTGATCAGCTACCCGGATTCCAATCGTCCTACGAATTACTATTGGATGCCAACGGTATCGACGGCGAAGCCTACAACATGGCCGATCGCTATCCGCAGATCATGACAAGTCTGCGGCGGGAACTTCACCGCGTGCGTGCGCAGCTATATCCGCTGCGCACGCACGCACCCGAGCCTACCTATCCTGAGTAGCGGTCGCTGCTGTCAGCTAAGCCAGTTCAGAACTTGAATGAGATGTTAGCCCCATAGACGCGCGGATGAGGGCGCAGCCGAATCCCACTCAAACCGAAATTCTCCTGCGTGCCGGTATAGTACTTCTCGTCCAGCACGTTCTGAACGTACAGAGTGAGTGCCGCGCGTTGCCACTCGAAACCTCCGCGCAGATTGAACACCGTGAATTCTGGCACCTTGTAGGGAAACTCGTTGGCCTGCACGTCGCGAATCAAACCCTGACTCGGAGACGGAATACCATCGGTCTGGCGGTTGGTCAGCGCTTCGATGTCGGAATACTGACTGTCCCGATAGATGCCCTCACCGCGCACCCAGGCGAAATTGCTGCCCACGGGCCAGCGATATTCACTGAACAAGTTGGCGGTCACGGCCGGAGCCTTCGGGATCTCGAGCCCAAGCACATTCACGACAAAGCCGCCGGTTAGCTGAATACCGGGCTGCCCGGTGTCAGCGGTCGGCTGCTCAGTGATCTCGGAATCCAGATATCCCATTGAACCGCCCACTGTGAGCCGGTCCGTCGCCTTCGCGAGCAGTTCAACCTCGAAGCCCTTGGCTTGCGCCTTCGGGACACTCACGGTTTGTTCGAAGTTCGAAGTGAAGTCGCCGGGCGTCAAGAGCCGATAGGCCTCCACCTGCAAGTCCTTCCACCGCAGCACAAAGACCGAAGCATTGAGTCGCACGCGATGGTCGGCCAGCTCGGATTTGATGCCGAACTCCATATTGAGCAGCTTTTCCGGACTGTACGGCAGTGCGAACGCCGGCGCCCCCGGTGCATTGGTGTTGTTGCCAGTGCTTACGCCGCCCGCTTTGTAGCCTTTGGATATCGTTGCGAAAATATTGACGTCATCGGACACTTTGTAGCGCATGCCGAAGCGTGGCGAGACATCACTGGAAGTGACTTCTTCGGCGGCGCTGGGAAAGGGGAAATTTCCGAAGCTTTGAAAGAACCCGGCTGACGGCGGCGGCGACGGCGGATTCATCGGTGCAATACCATAGGCTTGGCGACCGAACGCCACCTTGTCGCGCGTGTAGCGCGTGCCCGCGATAAGGTCGAGTCGATCATCGATGTGCCAGACCACATCGGCGAAGGCTGCGATGCTTTCTATATCCAGTGACTTGGAATTCTTCGACAACCGCAGCCCGGTCGGAAACGGTGGCAGAAATCCGTCACCATTGAAGGTTGCGGTTGGATCACTTGAAACTATGACATCGTTAGTTTGGTCCTGATCATCGCGTGCATACAGGGCACCGATCGTCCAATCGGCGCGCTCACTACGCGACTCGAGGCGCACTTCGCCGCTCCATGACTGACCGGTATAATCGTTAGCCCTGGCAAGCAAATCGAGGTTGCCGATCAAGTCCTGATCAAAAAAGCGCTTTTGCTCAGCATTGATGATGCCGGCGACCGCCTTGAGCGTCAGTTGATCTGAGAAATCGTGGGCAAAGTTCACGATCGCCACGGTCGTGTCCAGCTCGTTCGACTCGTTCAGATCGTGGCTGAGCTTGTTCTGGTTGTCGGGAAAAAAGCCCGTACCGGGATCGTAAGCGTAGCGCGGGACCAGCGGATTCACACGGGTGATGCCGAACGTGTCGACGGTGTCAAGGTCGAACACGCCGGAGGGAACGTTCTCGTCCGTCCCTTGATCCTCTTTCGCGTAGATCAGCGTCGTGCCGAAACGCGTGTTTTCAGTGGGTTCCCAGGTGGCTCGCACCCGAACGTTGGTCCACTTGTGTCCGCTGTCTTTGGTTCCCGGACCGATGTTCTTGACCAAACCCGAGCTGTCCTCGTAGAACGCAACTCCGCGGATCTTGAAGGTGTCGGTAATTGGCGCGTTGAAAATGCCAGTGAAATTGTACATTGCGCCGGCACCGGCATAGGACTCGCCGCCTAACTTGATTTCGCCTTCGTACTTGTCGGTCGGAGAGTTGGTCACAAGATTCAGCGCGCCACCCAGTGAATTGCGCCCAAAGTATGTTCCTTGCGGACCGCGCAGGACCTCCACGCGCTCCATATCCGGCAGAAACGGATTGGCGACCTGATTCGGGACTGACGCAACGCTGAATTCGTCCAGATAGATTCCGACCGAATTGATAACCGCGTTCTCGCCCGCCACGAGATTGTTAATTCCACGCACCGCAATGCCGAGACCACGACTGCCAGACTGGCCATCTTCCGTGTAGCTGACATTTGGCGTCATCGCCAGGTACTCGGCCGCTCCCTTGATATTCGCGCGCTCCAGCATTTCGCCCGAGAACGCGGTGACACTGATCGGAACGTCTTGAAGATTCTCACTACGACGCTGAGCCGTAACAACTATTTCCTGCAGGCCGGCACCTGCATCCTGTGCGTAGACAGACCATGGCGAAATGACCGCAAAGGACAATGCGATCGCGATGCAATACCTCATGACGCTCCTCCCAAACAACTGACTGAATGAAATTAGAGTAAGCACGGAGGATCGCACCTGTAGTGTTTGTGCAACACCAACAAATCGAGTCCCCTCCTCGCTTCGATATTATTCGAACAGGACGGGTGACGAACCGATTGTATCTAATATGCTACGTTAGAAAAAGTAATTGCGACGATGCGACACACGCAGAACGTCCCGGCCAATGATTGGCCGCTCATCTTCTCCACTGCAGAAACTCGACTGAATATCCGCCCGGGTCCTGCAACAGAAAGGCGCGGATGGGTACGGCGGGGTGGTCGTAGATTGCTTTCAGCACGATGACGCCCTCACGAGACTTCAATCGCTCGAACCACGAATCGACATCTTCGGTGACGATACTAACCATTGCTGCGTTCGCCTTGGCGTCCGCATCAATTTTCTGATCGGCGGATTTAACGATGCCTATGCTAGCGCCAGGAGCGACTCGGTACAGACTCACCCACTCCTGTTCGTAGTAAGACTCCAGCCCAAGAACCTTGCCATAAAACTTTCGCGGTGCGGCGAGATCTTCGTAGTACAGAAACGTGATTTGATCTTCGACACCCTCCAGCGGCATCGCCTTCGCAAACTGGGGCGCAGCAGGTTTGTTCATGATCGGCTCGGCGGCGTGACCTGGCACCGCAGTAGTTACGGCAAGCAAGCCGACGATCGACAGCATGGCGGTTGTCAGCACGGCGCGTACCCCAACGACGTGCAGCAGTGTCGCAATCGTCACAGTTATGCGTCGCAGCAGCGGCACGACCTGTCTACTCGATCCACAGGTCACGCTCTTTGTCCTGCCAAAACTCGAGGCCCATCCGGGTGTGATCAAAAAGGTCCATATAGTACGGATCGACCTTCTTGTACTCAGCGTAAGGCCCCTCGTAGTTCTTCCTACGCTTTTTGTAGGCCTCATAGTCCGCGAGACTGTTGTACTCCCAGATCAGGAAGTGGCGCTCGGAGTCCGTCCCCGCAACGTGCTTGACGAAGTAGCGCACACTCTTCCACTCCTTGAACAACTCACGGTGCGAGCGGACCCACGACAACCAGTTGCGCATCGCTTCGTCGTGCTGCTTTTCCTTGCCGTCGAGGACGAACCAACTCTCCATTTCAAATTCCGCCATAGATCACCTTTTCCGCCAGAGTGAGAGTTACGAACGCCGCGACTTCGTGCCGCCCAATTCGCCACCGTACTGTCGCAGCATGGACGTGGCAGGATCGCTAGGGCGCGCCGGCGCTTCAATCGAGCGGCGCAATCCACGCTGGTCGCCGGCGATCGCCACTTGGGCCACTGTGGCCGCTGTCAGGCCAACACCTGCGGTCGACGCAATCTGCATTAGCTTGCGCCGGGATATCTTCTGGGTCATGGCACGTGTCCCTGTTCGACCAGGCAGTTCCGGCCGCTCGAACCCACTTTACACCCTCACTGCCGTACTGAATACCGAGTTTCGGCAGGACCGTTACCGCTACTAAGTTGTGTCATTACAAAAACTAAGCCGTAGCACGGATGTTTTCTGGCAGATTGAACCCATGGAACTAGTTCGCTGGGGCATCGTCGGTACGGGTCGCATGGCCACAACCATGGCCGCCGAGATCACAGCGATGGGATCCTCGAGTTGCACACTGACAGCGGTGGCGTCCCGACGCTTGAGCAGCGCCAGAACATTTGCGGATCGTTACGGCGCGGCGAACGCATGGGGCAGCGTGACAGAACTTGCGAACGACCCCACGGTCGACGCGGTCTATATTGCCACGCCGCACAGTGAGCACAGCGCGCATATGCTGGTCTGCATCGCGGCGAACAAGGCCGTATTGTGCGAAAAGCCTTTCACATTGAATGCCGATGAGGCCGAGCGCGTTGCCGCAGCGGCCCGTACCAGCGGCACATTTGTCATGGAGGCCATGTGGACACGTTTCCTGCCGGCGGTCGTCGCCTTGCGCGAACTACTTGCGTCCCATGCGATCGGACGTGTCCAGGTGATCAGTGGCGGCGGCGCTTTTGTTCCAGAGTTTGTGCCAGAACACTACCTGTTCAACCGGGAGCTTGGCGGAGGCGTGCTGCTCGACGCTGGCGTCTATCTGGTTTCGATGGCTTCGATGATTCTCGGTACACCAACGCGCATCCTGGCAAGCGGCAGCGTCGGCCAGCGCGGCGTGGACGAGCAGAATGCGATCGTTCTCGAGTATGCCGACGGTGCGAACGCGTTGCTGTACGTGTCGCTGCGAACGCGCCGCGCACCAGATCTTGAAATCCTGGGCGATGCGGGGCGGATCCGCATCGCGGCACCGATATTCAAGCCAGCGCAGCTGACGGTCTGGACACGGGACGCTGTCGCGAGAACTGACGAATATCCGATCTCAGGCAGCGGTTACGGCTACCAGATTCGTGAAGTTTGCGACGCTCTGCGTGCCGGTCGTTCCGAGAGTTCGGTAATGCCACTCAACGAGACACTGTCGATCATGCACACACTCGACTCGATTCGCGGGCAAATCGGCGTGCGCTACCCCAGCGAACAGGTCCGACACTAACTGCCCAACCGAGGTGAACAATGTCCGTCGTTCTGATTACAGGTTGCAGTAGCGGCTTTGGCTTGCAAGCAGCGCTTGCATTCGCGCGCGCCGGCGATACCGTCTACGCGTCGATGCGCAACGTCGACAAGGCCGAGCGTCTGCGGGCCGCGACGACGCCTGATCTCGACATCCGCATTGTAGAACTCGACGTCAGAAAGCCCGCAATGTTCGCACCGCTGATCGCCTCGATCGTGAGCCGATCCAGGCGACTCGATGTACTGGTCAACAACGCAGGCATGATTCGACTCGGCGCTTTCGAGGATCTCGAAGAAGCGGAGTTTCGCGACGTGATCGAGACCAACTTCTTCGGGCCATTCGCACTGACTCGAGCGGTGCTGCCGCAGATGCGCGTGCAACAGAGCGGCTACATCATCATGATCAGTTCGCTGTCGGGCATCGCGGGTCTGCCGAGCGACGTTGCCTATACCGCCAGCAAGTTTGCGGTGGAAGGCGCGACCGAAGCGCTGCGCCATGAGGTCGATCGCTGGAACATCAAGCTCGCGCTCGTCCAGGCGGGCTTGTATGCAACCGGTATCTTTGCACCGAGCAAGGCGCCGGAAACCGGGCTGCCGCGAGGATATCCCGTCGACTCGCCGTACCGCGCTCTGATCGAATACAAATGGCGCGAGTTGCAGGACCGGATGCCCCAGGCATTTGATCCGGCGATCGTCGCCGAGCTGTTAGTCAAGATCGCGCGATCCGACGGCACACGACTACGCTGGCCTGCTGATGAGGTGGCACGCAGAGTCCTTGCTACCATGTTTGCGCAGGACGACGCAGCACGAGATGAATTTCTGCGCGGCGTCTCGGGAACGGATTGGTGGAGTCACGGCGCCGCACCGCCGACTTGAGCCAGGCCATGGGATGTCGCATCGTTTTTCCGGCCAAGGGTCAAGTGCAACTTGAAACCTTCAGCGCCGCGCAGCCGCGCGCCGACGAATTAACGGTATCTACCCGCTACAGCTTGATGAGCATCGGAACCGAGACGACCATTCTGCACGCTCGGTACGATCTGGGGACCCATTTCGCGGCGCGATTCTCCTTTCCGCAGCTCAAAACGGGTGTGCAATCGATCGCCGTGGTCACGACGGTTGGTAGCGCCGTGAGCGACTTTAAACCCGGCGACCGCGTGTTCATGCGCATGGCGCACACGTCGGAATGGACTTTACCAGCCGCGCTCTGCTCGCCTGTGCCCCTCGATGTGGACGCCAAGCAAGCCTGCTGGTGCGGACTCGCCAAGACGGCCTTTCGCGCGGCCTATGCCGCTCCCTTTACACTCGGTGGCAACGTGTTGATCGTGGGCGCTGGGCCAGTCGGACAGATGGCGGTGCGCTGGGCAAGGTCCGCGGGCGTGCAGACGATCGCCGTGACAGACCTCGCACCGCTGCGACTGCGATTGGCCGACGCCGGCGGCGCAACGCACCTAGTTGCAGGCAGCATTGCGTCGGTAGGTGACGAGCTGCGTGCGATATGCGGCCGGGATGGTTTCGATATCGTCGTTGATTCCACCGGCAACCCAGCAGTATTCGCCGAGGCGCTCAGCGCGACGGCAATGTTTGGCAAACTCGTATTGCTGGGCGACACGGGCTATCCATCGCGACAGTCACTCACTTCGGATGTGATGACCAAGGGCTTGACGATCACGGCGACGCACGACCATCACGATCGCGGTGGCTGGACACAGCGACGCATCGATGCGCTGTTTTTTCAACTCGTGCAACGCGGGGTCTTTCCGCTGGACGGCCTAAACACACACGAATTCTCGCCAGCGGCGTGTGTCGAAGCCTATGAACTTGCGACCGAGCGACGCGACGAAGCGCTCGGCATACTGTTTGACTGGACGACACTTCAAGGAGCCACGCCGTGATCAAACTGGCACACGTCT
>JAGRJB010000186.1 GCA_020442965.1 Pseudomonadales bacterium | reverse complement strand
AACGCAACTCAAGGAACGAGTGTCGAGTCAACCAGAGCTCGCCATACTCGTCGATTTCATCGGCGAGTCGACGCGTAGCCTGATTCGTTAGAGCGTTGGCCGAGTCCTGATGCGCATCGGACTGGTTGCAGGGGAGGCCTCCGGGGACACGCTCGGCGCTGCGCTCATCGACGCGCTGCGCGAGCGTTATCCGCAAGCCACGTTTTGCGGCGCTGGTGGACCCAAGATGGCCGCCGCGGGTTGCGAGATCTGGGAGCCGTCCGAGTCGTTAGCGGTGATGGGGCTGACGGAGGTTTTGCGTCATTTGCCGCGCCTTCTGCGGCTGCGCTCGGCGCTCCGGCGGCGGTTCCTGGCCGCAGGTCTCGATGTCTTCGTGGGCATCGATGCGCCCGAGTTCAATCTCGGGCTTGCCAGGCATCTGAAGCGTGCGGGCCTCGCGACGGTGCAGTACGTGAGCCCGCAGGTGTGGGCCTGGCGCCAGCGACGAGTGCGAACGATCGGTCAGGCGTGTGACCTGATCTTGTGTCTGTTGCCGTTCGAGCCGCCGTTCTATGCAGAGCATGGCGTGCGGGCGGAGTTCGTGGGCCATCCACTGGCCGATCAGATCCCGTTCGAAATCGATCGAGCGGCAGCACGGCTCGAGCTCGGTCTGCGCGACAATTCGCGCGTGCTCGCGCTGCTACCCGGAAGTCGGCGCGGCGAGGTCGAGCGACTGGGACGCGATTTTGCGGCGGCCGCTCGCTGGCTGTCGCACCGCGATCCTGACATGCAGTTCATTGCGCCGGTCGCGTCGCCCGAATTGCGTTACCTGTTCGACAAACAGTGCGCCGAGATCGCGCCGCGACAGTTGATTCGCCTCGTCGATGGCCACGCGCGCGAGGTGCTGGCGGCCTGCGACGTTGCGATCGTGGCCTCCGGAACCGCAACGCTGGAGACTGCGCTCTCGAAGCGACCGATGGTGGTGGCCTATCGATTGGGCGCCATCACAGCAGCGTTGCTGCGGCGTTTCGCCCTCGTCAAGGTGCGACATTTCTCGCAGCCGAACCTCCTCGCCGGTCGTGACGTCGTGCCGGAGTTCTTTCAGGAGCAGGTCGTCGGTGATGATCTGGGGCGGGCAGCCTGGCAATGGTTCGCGGCTCCGGAGCGCGTCAGTGCGTTGCAAAAAGAATTCATGGATATACATCGTCGCCTGCGCAAGGGGGGTGCCGCGCTGGCGGCTCGCTACATCGCCACGCTGATTGAATCGCACGCCGCGAAGCGTGATCCTGTGGCGGGCGACGGTCCGCCCGAAACCGGTGGATGATGACGATCCATAGGCTGGCCGGCGTCGATGAAGCGGGCCGCGGACCGCTCGCGGGACCGGTGGTGGCCGCCGCGGTAATCCTGCATCCCTTACGAAGCATCGAGGGTCTCGCTGATTCGAAATTGCTCGAGCCGCAAACACGTGCCGCGCTGGCGCCGGTCATTCGCGAGCGATGCCTTGTTTGGTCCGTTGCATGGGCCGATGCGGAAGAAATCGATCGCCTCAATATCCTGCAGGCGACGTTTCTCGCGATGCGCCGCGCGCTGCTAGGACTCGCCGTGGCGCCGCGGCATGTGGTAGTCGACGGCAACCGCTTGTTCCGGCACGCAGATCTCGGCTTCGACTGCTCAATCGAAGCCATCGTCAAAGCCGACCGAACGGTCGCGGCCGTCAGCGCGGCCTCTATACTCGCCAAGACCGTCCGCGACGCACAAATGGAACAATTGGACGCACGGTATCCAGGCTTCAATCTGGCCGGGCACAAGGGCTACCCTACGCCGCATCATCTGCGTTGCCTCGAGCAGCTCGGCCCGTCGCCACTGCACCGCGCGAGCTTCGCACCTGTGAGGCTCGCGCGCCGCTAGAATACTGGACGGCCTGTTGGCTGCCCGCTGCATCCAGAGAGAATCTTCGCAAGAGAACATGGCTGAACCGCAATTCGTCCACCTGCGATTGCATACCGAGTACTCGTTGCTCGACAGCGTCGTGCGTGTCAAGGCGTTGGCGGCACGCCTGCGCGAGCTGGCGATGCCCGCTGTGGCGGTGACCGATCACAACAATCTGTTCGCGATGGTCAAATTCTATCGCGCGTCGCTCGCCGCTGGAATCAAGCCGATCATTGGCGTCGATCTGTTGTTGCGTCAGCCAGATGAACGCGCCGCGCCGGCGCGCTTCTCGCTGCTATGCCTCGATCAGGTCGGCTACCGCAATGTCACGCGCCTGGTGACACGCGCCTATCTGGAGGGTCAGCAAAAAGGCGTGCCACTCGTCGATCGCGGTTGGCTCACGGCCGAAAGCTGTGCGGGGCTCATCGCATTGTCCGGCGCGGGCGAGGGCGACGTTGGGCGAGCGCTGGCCAATGGACGCGAAGGTGACGCGCGCGTCTGTCTCGATGACTGGCGGGGCAGCTTCGGTGAACGCTATTTTCTTGAACTGCAGCGCGTCGGTCGAGCGGATGAAGCTAACTACATTGAGGCGGCCACCGAGCTGGCGGAGCGCACCGGAACGCCGGTCGTCGCAACTAACGACGTCCGGTTTCTGGCGCCCGCCGACTTTGAAGCGCACGAAGCGCGTGTCTGTATTCACGAGGGTTCGCAGCTGGCAGACCCGAATCGTCCGCGCCGCTACACCGCGCAGCAATACCTGCGTACCGCGGGCGAGATGGCGCAGCTGTTTTCGGACCTGCCCGAAGCGCTCGCCAATTCGGTCGCGATCGCGCGGCGGTGCAGCCTCACACTGAGTCTGGGTGAGGCCCGGTTGCCGGTGTTTCCGGCACCCGATGGCTCGACGATCGAGCAGTTCATTCGACGCGAGTCGCAGCATGGGCTCGACCAGCGTCTGGCGGCATTAGGCGATGCTCGCGCGTGCGGCGAGCAGGACTATCGCGATCGTCTGACGACTGAACTTGCGGTGATTTGCGACATGGGATTCGCCGGCTATTTTCTGATCGTCGCGGACTTCATCCGCTGGGCGCGGGAGAATGGTGTGCCCGTAGGTCCGGGACGCGGCTCAGGCGCCGGCTCCCTGGTGGCGTACGCGCTCGGCATCACGGACATCGATCCGTTGAAATACGATCTGCTGTTCGAGCGCTTCCTCAATCCCGA